>JAAYYY010000061.1 GCA_012515125.1 Chloroflexota bacterium | reverse complement strand
TACAGCACGAAGATTCGCGCCAAGCTGCGCCGCGCCGGCGACGAGGAGGCCTTGGCCGACGTGCGCGCCGAGCTGGAGACCGCCGCCCTGCTCCTCGGCGACCGGCGCTTTACCCTGGAATACGAGAAATACGCGGCCTCCCGCCAGCGCGGCCCTGACTTCACCGTCACGTTCCGCACGCACACGCCGTTCAACGTCGAGGTCCGCCGCATCCGCAGCCTGGAGCTGGACGACGACTACAGCGGCAAGCTGATGGCGGTGCTCGGCGACAAGGTGGGCCAGACACAGCCGGGCATGCCCAACCTGCTCTGGCTGATTGCCGGCCCGCCGGTAACGCTGGAGGGGCTGGAAGAGGCGGCGGCGGCCCTGCGCGCGCTGGCCGAACGCAAGGAAGAGGCCTACTTTACCCGCCGGGGCTACCGCAGCGCCGCCGACTTCATCCGGCGCTACCAGCAGCTCAGCGGCATCGTCCTGCGCCGGCCGGACGAAAGCGCGCTCTGGCTCAACCCCATCGCCCGCCACAAAGCGCCCCCCGACGTGGTGAAGGCGCTGCGCCAACTGTAGGGGCGGGTTTCATGAACCTCTACAGGATTGGCAGGTAATGGGACGGCCGGACGGCTAACATGCTTCAGCATGTTTTCTGCGTCAGCCTGAGAATTCATTCTCAGGCGGCTTAGGCGGCTCCGGCAGACGGTCACCGATGGACCGCTGGATGCTACCGCCGCGCCGCCCCGCCGCCTCGGCGTCTGAGAGGGCAAACACGTTGAAACGTGTTAGTTCGCCCAGTCGTTGTAGGGGCGGGTTATAAACCCGCCCCCTACCGCACTAATCCCCGGCCGGCCCTTCGCCAAATGCCGGCTGCCGCTCGCGCAGCGCCGCAGCCTGCTCCCCGCGGGCGGCGGGCGTGTAGGCCCTCGGGTAGAAGCCGGCCCGCCGGGGAACGCCGTTGAGCACGATGCCCAGCATCCGCGCCCCGGCCCGCTCCAGTTGATCCGCCGCCGCCGCCAGCGCCTCGGCCTCCGTCGCGCCCGGCCGGACGACCAGCAGCACGCCGTCCACCTGGGGAGCCAGCCGCGCCGCATCGGCAACAGACAGCGGCGGGCTATCCAGCACGACCACCTCCGCCGCCTCGGCCAGCTCGGCCAGCAGCGCCGCCGAGCGCTCCGTGCCCAGCAGCTCGTAGGGCTGGGGCGGCAGGTTGCCGCTCGGCAGCACCCGCAGCCCCGGCAGCCCCACCACCGCCTGCAGGTCGGGTTTTGAAACCGATGCCGCCGGCCCGCGCAGCAAATCGCCCAGCCCGCGCTCGTTGCCCAGGTTGAGCAGCGCGTGGAGCCGGGGGCGGCGCACGTCGGCGTCCACCAGCAGCGTCTCCTGCCCGCCCTGGGCAAAGGCCGCCGCCAGATTCGCCGCCACGGTCGTCTTGCCCGCCTCGTCTTCGGCGCTGGTCACCAGGATGGTCCGCAGCGGCTGCTCGGCGGCGGCAAACTCCAGGTTCGTGCGCAGCGTGCGGAAGCCCTCGGCCTGCGCCCCTTCCGGCGCCTCGACCACCGCCAGCGCCGGCACGCCCCGCCTGCGCCGCGCCTGCCCGATCGCCCCGATGACGGGCAGCCCGGTCAGCGCCACGGCTTCGTCCGGCGAGCGCACCGAGCCGTCGAGGTAGTCGAGCAGCAGGATGAGGCCCGCCGCCGCCATCAGCGCGACGATGCCGCCGAGCAGGGTGTTGAGCAGCGGGCGCGGGCGCACCGGGAACTCCGGCGGCTCCGCTTCCTCGACCACCGACAGGAACGACGT
>JAAYYY010000511.1 GCA_012515125.1 Chloroflexota bacterium | reverse complement strand
TTACGAACGAGGACGTGACCATCTACGAAGTGGACCGGGAGGCCTTGAGCGCCGGTCTGCCGGGAGGGCTCGGCTCATGATGCCCCTCGCCGACTGGTGGGCGGCCCTGCGCTGGTGGGCCGTGCTGGCGCTGTTTGGAGCCGCCGCTCTGCCGCTGACGTTCACGCTGCTCCGCCGGCTGCCTGATCGTGGCTATGCCTTCGCCCGCATGATTGGCCTTTTGCTGGTCAGTTATCTCTTCTGGCTGATGGGCAGCCTCGGCTTCCTGGCTAACGAGGTGGGCAGCATTCTCCTGGCCCTGCTGGTCGTCGCCGGCGCCGGCTATGCCGTCTACCGCCGTGGCGACGGCGGCCTCCTGGCCTGGCTGCGCGCGCAGCGCCGCTACGTGCTCGCCGCTGAGCTGCTTTTTGCCCTTCTCTTCTTCCTCTGGGTGTGGGTGCGCGCCCAGAACCCGACGATCGTCAACACCGAGAAGCCGATGGAGTTCGCCTTCCTCAACGCCGCCGGGCGCAGCGCCGCCTTCCCACCGGTCGATCCCTGGCTTTCCGGCTTCGGCATCAGCTACTACTACTTCGGCTACGTCATGACCTCCGTGCTGGCCCGGCTGGCCGTCGTACCGGAGATGATCGCCTTCAACCTGGGTATCGCCTGGCTGGTCGCCGGGACCGGTCTGGGAGCGTTCGGCCTCGTCTACAACCTGGTCGCCGCCGGGCAGCAGGAGCGTGTGCGCCGGCTGGCGCTCGTTCTCGCCCTCGTGGCCGGCGTGGCGCTGCCACTGGCGGGCAACCTCGAGGTGGGGCTGGAGATGCTGCACGCCAACGGCATCGGCTCCGACCGCTTCTGGGCGTGGCTGGACATCCGCGACCTGGAGCCGCCGGCCGGGGCGTCCGCTGTTCCGCGTTACGAGACGGCTGACTGGTGGTGGTGGCGCTCGTCGCGCGTCATCCACGAATACCACCTCTCCGGCCGGCCGGAGCACGCCCTGGAACCGATTGCCGAGGTTCCGGCGTTCAGCTTCATGCTCGGCGACATGCACCCGCACGTTCTTGCGCTGCCCTTCGCCTTCGTCAGCCTCGCCGTGGCCTTCGTCTGGTGGCTGCGGCCCGCTGCGCTGCTGGACGCCGGCGCGCCCCTCCTGGAGCGGGCGCGGCAGCTAATCCGGCACGCCGGCTGGCCCTTCTGGCTGCTGACCGTGCTCGTGCTTGGCGGCCTCAGCTTCCTCAACACCTGGGACGTGCTGATCCACCTGTTCGTAGTCGTCGGCGCGGCGACGCTGGCCCTGTGGCGCGACGAGGGGGGCTGGCGCAGTGGATTCGTCTCGCAGGCGCTGCTTCTCGCGGTCGTGCTCGTCGTGCCCGGCATCCTGCTATACCTGCCGTTCTATCTCGGCTTCCGGTCGCAGGCCGGCGCGCCTTACCTGCTGCCTATGCTGATGCAGCCGACGCGGCTGCCCCATTTTCTGGTCATCTTTGGCATGCCCGTGCTTGCCCTGCTGCTTTTCGTCGCCGTGCTGCTGTGGCGGCGCCGGCCGGCGGCGTGGCGGGCGGGCCTGCTGCTGCCGGCCGGCCTTCTGCTGGCCCTGACCCTGCTGATGGTCGTCCTGGGCTGGATTATCGCCGCTGCGCCCCAGGCCGGCGGGCAGGTCAGCCAGCTTGCCGCCGAACTGGGCATCAACCTGCCGCCGCAGCCGCCCGGCTTTGCCCCGGGCTGGGCTTTTTCGGCTGTCGCCGCCCTGCTGCCGCGCCTTCTGGCGGCCCGCCTCACTTCGCCCTGGCTCGTCCTGCT
>JAAYYY010000510.1 GCA_012515125.1 Chloroflexota bacterium | reverse complement strand
CCACCGAGTTCGACTCGGCCCGTGACGACAACGGCCACGGCACGCACACCGCTTCGACCGCTGCCGGCAACGGCGGGGTCACCGCCACCCTCTTCGGCGTAGACCGGGGCATCGTCTCCGGCGTCGCACCGCGTGCCCACGTCATTGCTTACCGTGTCTGCGGCGATGAAGGCTGTTACCAGAGCGACTCGGTCGCGGCCGTCGAGCAGGCCATTCTCGACGGCGTCAGCGCGATCAACTTCTCTATCGGCGGCGGCGGCAGCCCCTATTCGGACATCGTCGAGCTGGCCTTTGCCGTGGCCTACGACAATGGCGTCTTTGTCTCGGCTTCCGCCGGCAACTCCGGCCCCGGGGCGAACACGACCGGCCATCATGGCCCGTGGACGATGACCGTTGGCGCTAGCACGACCGACCGCCACTACATCAGCACCGTCACGCTGACCGCCGACAACGGCGACACGCTGGAGCTGAGTGGCGCTTCGGTCACCGACGGCATCGCCACGCCGACCCCGGTGGTCTTCCCGCCGGCCGGACAGGAGCTGTGCCTGACGCCCTTCGCGCCGGGCACCTTCAACGGCGAGATCGTCATCTGTGAGCGCGGCATCAATGCCCGTGTCGAGAAGAGCTACAATGTCGCCGCCGGCGGCGCTGCCGGTATGCTGCAGTACAACCCCGTGCTGCAGGGGCTGGCCACCGACAACCACTTTATCCCCAGCGTCCACCTGGAGAATGATGCCGGCGACGCGCTGCTGGACTTCATGGCAACGCATACCGGCGTGATGGGCACCTTCACGCCGGGCGTCGCCACCACCGTCCAGGGCGACGTCATGGCCTCCTTCAGCTCGCGCGGTGGTCCGGCGCAGCCGCTTGGCATCAGCAAGCCCGACATCACCGCTCCGGGCGTGCAGATCCTTGCCGGCAACACGCCGCTCCCGGCGACCATCGTCGGCGGCCTGCCCGGCCAGCTCTTCCAGGCGATTCAGGGCACGTCGATGTCCAGCCCGCACATCGCCGGCTCCGGCGCTCTTCTCGCGGCGCTGCATCCTGACTGGACCCCCGGGCAGATCAAGTCGGCCCTGATGCTCACGGCGCTGACTGCCGGCGTCACCAAGGAAGACGGCGTGACCCCCGCAGATCCGTTCGACTATGGCTCCGGCCGCGTGGACCTGACCCGAGCGGGCACCGCCGGGCTGACCATGGACGAATCCGCGGCCAACTTCTTCGCGCTGCAGGATGAGCTGTGGAATGCCAACTATCCCAGCATCTACCATCCGAACCTGGCCGGCTCGATTACGCTGGAGCGTACCGTCCACAATGAGACCAACCTGCCGCGCACCTGGCGGGTGAGGGCGCTGAACACCGGCGATCTGATCGTCCGTGTGCCCAACAACATCCACCTGGCCCCGGATGGCGACGCTACCTTTGCGATCACCATCGACGCCCGCAACGTGCCGATTGGCGAGGTGCGCCACGCCCTGATCGAGCTGCGGCAGGGCAAGGACGTGCTGACCATGCCGATCACCATCGTGCGTGGTGAGGCCGACGTGTCCATCGACAAATCGTGCGAGCCGACCGTGTTTGGCCTGCACGAAGACACCGAATGCACGATCACCATCACTAACAACGCCACCGAGGACGCGACCATTAGCGTTGTCGATACGATGCCGCGCCAGCTGCAGATCCTGAAGAACACCGTGATCGGTGCGGCCCCGCGGGCGAACAGCCTGTCGTTCGACGGCACGCTCTACGGTGCGGCTGCGCCCACGCTGCAGGTCAGCGGCTCGTCGTCACCCGCCGGATACCTCCCGCTGGCCGCCTTTGGTATCGCGCCCGCCGGCTGTCCCTCGAACTGCGACGATGGCGGCTTCATCTACAACGTTCCGCCGTTCTCCTACATGGGCCAGACCTACTCACAGGTGATCTGGTCCGTCAATGGGACGGTGGAAATTGGCACTGCCAGCGGTCTGGCAGCCTCGGCGACGAACCGGGCAATGCCCAACGCGGCCCTGCCCAACAACCTGTTGGCGCCGTGGTGGACTGACCTCAACCTGGGCGCTGGTGGCAACTGGTACATTGGCGCCCTCAGCGATGGCGTCAATACGTTCCTTGTCCTGGAGTGGGCCGACGTGCCGCGCTTCGGAGACAGCAGCTCAAGGTTCTCCTTCCAGGTCTGGATTCAGACCGGGTCGGACAATATCTGGTACACCTACGGGCCGAGCAGCGGTGACACCACCGACGCGACCGTAGGCGCCGAGAACAGCGACGGAACGATTGGCGACACCTACTACTTCGAAGGGACCGGATCCCTGCCCTGGGGCAACACCGATCTCGCCGTCTCCTCCGTTCCGGGCGAGCCCGGCGAGACGCACGTCATCACCTTTGGCGCGCGTGGCCGGTCTGTCGGTCCATGGACCAACTGCGCGGAGATGACGTCCGACATCTTCGAGGGCGTAGCCATCTCCTGTGCGAGCGGCGAAGTCGTCGCGCCGTAAGGCTCTGATGCTTCAATCAGGCTGGCGCCCCCGCGTTAGCCCTTAGAGAGGGTGGAGATTGCCCCGGCAGTCTCCACCCTCTACTTTTTTCGGCCGCTAATCGTCGCCCAGGCCGGGCGGCGGCAGCAGCTCGTCGCCGCCTGCCCCTTCACACAGGAACGGCCCGCGCGACCCGCCGCCGTGATAGGCATAGGTCTCTTTGTCCACCCGCAGCAGGATGCGGTAGCCGTCCTGCAGAACCTGTGTATAGACCATGCCCGGCCGTGGGCAGCCGAGGCTGCCGTCGGGCCAGACGACCGCTTCGGCGCGCTCTAAGTCGATATCGGCGGCGTCCACGCCGAGCCGCTGGGCCAGATCCTGCCGCGCCAGCTCGACGAGCTGGTCGGCGCCGCGAAATGGAGTCGGGACAGGGGGTAGGTCAGTCATATCTTCCTCGCTGATGTCGGTTGGTGGGGGCAGCGTCGCCACGCCGGTTGGTGCCGGCAACAGCT
>JAAYYY010000509.1 GCA_012515125.1 Chloroflexota bacterium | reverse complement strand
CTGGTGCCGGAAATAGGTGTCGTATAGCTGTGCGTAGTGACCCCCAGCCTCGAGCAGCGCTTCATGGCTGCCTTCCTCGATGATGCGGCCTCGCTGCAGTACGATAATCCGGTCGGCGCTGCGCACCGTCGAGAGCCGGTGGGCGATGATAATGGCCGTCGTGTTGCTCATGATCAGCTCCAGCGCCTGCTGGATTTGCGACTCGGTGAAAGGATCGACGCTGGCCGTTGCCTCGTCGAGAATGAAAATCTGCGGCTCCTGAACCAGCACGCGCGTCAGGGCGACGAGCTGGCGCTGGCCCATCGATAGTCGGCTGCCCCGCTCGCCGACGTCGCTCTGCAGGCCCTCTGGCAGCGTCTCAAGCCACTCGCCCTCGCCGACACGCCGGGCCATCGCCAGAATTTCCTCGTCGGTGGCATCCGGCCGGCCGAAACGGATATTGTCGGCCACGGTGCCGTCGAAGAGGAACGGCACCTGGTTGACGATGCCGAGATGGGTGCGGTACTGCTCCAGATCGAACGTGCGGATGTCATGGCCGTCCACGAGGATCTGTCCGCTCTGGAATTCGTAGAAGCGGGCGATCAGCTTGATGATGCTGGACTTCCCGGCGCCCGTATGGCCGACGAGGGCGACGCTCTGGCCGGCGGGAATGTGCAGGGTGAAGTGGTCGAGAACCTGTTCGCCGGTTTGATAGGCAAAGCTGACGTCGTCGAATGTGATCTCACCCACCAGACTCGGCACAGGCCGGTTATCAGTCTGGACCACGACCGGCTCTACATCCATGAGGGCGAAGACGCGCTCGGCGGCAGCCAGTCCCGCCTGGAACTGGCTCCAGAACGCCGAGATGTTGATCACCGGGAACCAGAAACGGTCGAGGCCGGCCATAAACAGATACCAGGCGCTGACCGTAATCAGGCCGGCCACGGCGACCCGGCCGCCAAAGTAGAGCAGCAGGGCCGTGGCAAGGCCCGATAGCGCGTTCAGGGTGGGGAAGATAATCGCCAGCACAAAGCCGCGCTTCAGGTTGATGGCATAGGACTGCTCGTTGACCTCGCGGAACTCTTCGTAGATAGTCGCTTCCTGGCGGAAGTTCTTGGCTACGCTGATTCCGGTCACCGCTTCTTGAATGGCCTTGTTGACCTCACCCATGGCCCGCGCCCCTTGCTGCGTGACCCGGCGCGCCAGCCGGCGAAAGCTGAGGGCCACCACGGCAACAAAGGGCGACATAGCCAGGACGGCCAGTGTCAGGCGTACTTCGTAGCTGAACAGCACCGGCAGCAGGATCAGCGCCGTGAAGATCTGGTTGATCACGTCGGTGCTGATCATGACGACCTGGCCGAACTCCTCCGTATCGCTGGTGATGCGGCTGACGACCCGGCCGGAGCTGTACTGGTCGTAGAAAGCGAGGTCCTGTTCGGCGGCAGCGGCGAAAGCATCCCGGCGCACGTCCAGTACCACGTCGTAGACGACTTCCGTGGTGAATTGGCGGCGCACCCAGTTCGCCAGCCAGATGCATACGCCGACGATAAAGACGAGCGCCACGAGCAACCAGAACAGCCTGGTCCGGGCAGGGTCGGCGACGATGTTGATCCCGGTCGAGATGATTAGCGGCAGTGCAGCGCCGAGCGCCGCCATAACCAGGGTGGCCAGTGCAATGAAGACGAGCTTGCGCTTGTGTGGCCCGAAATAGACGCCGATCCGGCGCAGAATCACCCGGTCGCTATACTGGCGGTCGTAGGCCTCGGCGTCGAGGCCGCGCATCATGCCCACTGTCTTCTCCGTTTCGCCATAGTTGGCCTAAGGATACCACCGACGGGCCCTGATGGCACCTTCCCGGCGGTGGCCTCACTTGCCGCGCAGGCCCCACCTCCTATAATTCTGCCAACCATGTCCCAATCCGCTGAAGCGCTTCGCATCTACGAAAGCCGGCGCTTACCATGGCCCGTCGACTGGACAACCTTCTTCGGCCGAGAGGCGCCGCTGCTGTTGGAAATCGGTTTTGGCAACGGGCAATTTCTGGTGGAGCTGGCGGCAGAACGGCCGGAGGCAAACGTCATCGGCCTGGAGATCTCCCGGCCGGCGCTGATGCGGGCGCTGCGGCGCCTCGAGCGGCGGGGCCTCCCCAATGTGCGTTTGGTCTACGGCCCGGCGCAGCAGTTCCTGTGGAGCAATTGCACGCCGGGCACACTGGCCGGGGTCTACGCCAACTTCCCGGACCCCTGGCCGAAAGACAGGCATCATCACCGCCGTCTCTTCAATGCCCGGTTTCTGGAGCTGCTGGCGACACGCATGGCGCCCGGCGCACACCTGGACATTGCGACGGATCATGCGGCGTATGCGGAGGCGATTACCGACCTGCTGGTCGCCTCGCCTTATTTCGAGAGCCGGAGGGACGAGCCGGTCCTGACGGCTGCTGTGCAGCGCCTGCGTACCAAATACGAGCAAAAAGCGCTGGCAGAAGGGCGGCACTGCTACTACTATTACTGGCAGCGCAATGATGTTAATGTCGCCAACCCGTTTCCTGTACCCCAGGAGCTGCCAATGCCCCACGCCGTGCTGCGCAGCGATCTGACGCTGGAAGAGATAGCCGGCCATTTTAGAGAGGCGTCGCATCGTGATGAGACGGCCATCATTCGCTTCGTCGCCCTCTACCACGCCCACGAGCAGGCGATGTTGCTGATCGATACGTTTGTGGAGGAGGAGCCGTTGGCCCAGCGCGTCGGCCTGACGATCCGGCCACGCCGGCCGGCCCGGTCTGAGGCTGAAGACGGCGAGCTGATCGTCGGCCTGCACGAGATGGGCTTTCCGCGCCCGACGCCGGGAATCCACGCCGCCGTCGCCTATCTCGCCCGGTGGCTGCTCTCCCTGGATCCCGAGGCTCGCCTTGTCCGGGGCGACCTGCCAGCCGCTCCACCTGCCTGACCGATGCAGCTTGGGCTTGAGCTTTACCGCGAACAGGTGGAGGTGGCGCCCGGCGTGACCATCAGCCTCATCGAGATCTCGCCGGAGGCTCCCGAGCACACCCTGCTGTTTCTCCATGGCTTCGGGGGCAATGCGACCCAGTGGCGCTACCAGATCCAGGCATTTGCCGAGCGCAACCGCGTGATCGCGCCCGATCTGCGGGGACACGGGCGTTCGAGCCGCCCACGTACCGGCTACGATATGGAGAGCCTGATCGGGGATCTGGAGCGGCTGCTTACCGCCCGTCAGGTGGTCGAGCCGCTGGTCGTCGTCGGCCATTCGTTTGGCGGAGCGGTGGCGACGGAGTACGCGCTGCGCTATCCTGATCGCGTGCAGCGCCTGGTGCTCATCGCTACAGCGGCCGAATTTCGCCTTATCTGGCTTTACCGCCTGGCCGCCAGGCTGCCCGATCCTGTCCTGGTAACGGTGCTGCAACCGCTGCTATCGGGCTTCGTGGATGCCGGACTGGTCTCCCTGAAGCGAATGTTCCACGAGAACCTGAACCACTGGAAAGGCTGGGAGAAGTTCGACCGGCTGGAGATGCCGGTGATGATCATTCGCGGCGAGCGGGACAGCGTCTTTCCGCAGGCGACCTTCGCCCACCTTGCGCAGGTCATCCCCAATGCCGAGGACGTGAACGTCGGCGCCAGCGCTCACATGGTGATGATCGAGCGCCGGGATGCCGTCAACCGGGCGATTGAGCGTTTCGTGGAGCGAACGGGAGAAGCGCGGACGCAGCCGAGCTGGCGATCCGGGCGGCCTCCGGCCGAAACGCGCGCCAGACTGGTCGTCGAGCGTCCCTGGCTGCTCCACTACGAATCGGGCGTACCCCACACCATCGACGTGCCGCGCGTGCCGCTGCCGCGCCTGCTGGATCGGGCGGTGCGCAAGTTCCGCTACAGGCCAGCGATCATCTACCAGGGCCGGACCCTCTCCTACCGTTACTTCAACAACCAGATCAACCGTTGCGCCAACGCGCTGACCGGCCTGGGCATCAACCGGGGCGAGCGTGTCATGCTCTTGCTGCCCAACGTCCCGCAGATGCCTATCGCCTATTACGCGACCCTCCGGCTGGGCGCCATTGCCGTGATGAGCAATCCACGGGCAAGCACCGAGGAGATCGTGCGTCAGGCGCGCGACTCTGGCGCCGAGGTGCTGGTGACGCTGACCGACTACCAGGAAGCAGCGATGGCTGTCCGCGCCCAGACCAGAGTACGCGAAGTTATTTACGCCCACGTAGACGATTACGCACCCCTCTATCGCCCGCTTCAGAACCTCTTTTTTCCCTGGCGGCGGCGGTTGCGCCGGCACCGGCTGCGCCACAGCCTGGGCCACCACGACCACCTCTGGCGGCCTCTGCTGCGCCGCCAGACGATAGCGCCGCCGGCCGTCGCCGTCTCCCACCGCGACGTCGCCGCCATCCAGTACACGGGCGGAACGACCGACCGGCCGCGTGGTGTCACGCTCACTCATCTCAATCTGGTAGCCAACGTTTTGCAGTGCCGGGTCTGGATGCCGACCCTGCGCGACGGCGAAGAACGCGTTCTGTGCGTCGTGCCCTTCAACCACGCCTATGGCATGACGACCGGTATGAATCTGGCGGTAGCTACAGGCGCGGGCATGATCCTGCTGCCCGAGCTGGACGTACGCGTCATGCTGGAGCACATTCGCCGCCACTGCCCGTCGCTCTTCCCCGGCGTGCCGGCGTTGTTTGTAGCGATCAACGATTTCCCCGGCGTCCGTCGCTACAACATCGAGTCGATTCAGGTCTGCATAAGCGGCGCCGCACCGCTGCCTGTCGAGGTTGAAGAGGCCTTCGAGAAGCTGACCAGAGGGCGGCTGGTCGAAGGATACGGACTGAGTGAGGCGAGCCCGGTGACGCACGTCAACCCGATCTTTGCTCAGGACAGGGTAGGCTCAATCGGGCTGCCCCTGCCCAATACGGAAGCGCGCATCGTCGATCTGCGCACGGATATTCCACTGCCGCTGCCGCCGGGCCAGTTTGGCGAGCTGCATGTGCGCGGCCCCCAGGTGATGGCCGGCTACTGGGGCGACGAGCACGCCACGCGCGCGGTTTTGGACGAGGATGGCTGGCTGCGGACGAATGACATTGCCGTGATGGACGAGGACGGCTACTTCCAGATCATGAGCCGGCGCCAGGACGTCTGGTTGCCGGAGGAGAGCGAGGTAGCCTTTCCCCGCGACATTGAAGAGGTTATCTACGAGCTGCCGGAGGTGCGGGAGGTGGTCGTCATTGCCGTCGCCAACCGCCCGATTGCCTTTGTGCAGCTCAAAGAGGGGGTGCAGGTGCCGGCTGACTCGATCATCGCCGTCGCGCGGCGTCGCCTGCCGCCCCAGCAGGTGCCCCGCCTCGTCATCTTTGTCAAGGAGTTCCCGCGCAGCCTGATCGGCAAAGTGCTGCGCCGCGAGCTGGTCAGCCAGTATGAGTCGGCCCTGCGGGCCGGCGCCGGGACGGTCGGCGCCCATCTGCCGGGCCTGGAAGCGGACGATTGAGCTGTCCCTGGAGATAAAAAATGACCCGATTACCCGTTACCCGGATGACCCTGTATAAGCACGGCGTTGGCTACTTTGAGCGGCGCGGGCCGGTCAGCGGCGACGCGCTCGTGCTGGCCTTTCACGAAGCGCAGATGAACGATCTGCTGAAGAGCCTGACGGTGATCGATCATGGCGAGGGCCACGTCCTCGGCATCGATTACCCGACGCCGCAGAGCCGCGAGGAGCGGCTGGCAGGCAACAGCATCCGCCTGCGCCCGGAATACAGCCTGCGCGATCTACTGGCTAGCGTGCGCGGGCGGCGCGTCACCCTGTTGCTCGACCAGGACGAGCGCCACGAGGGGCGGCTGCTGGGGCTGGACGAACAACCCGCCGAGCAGCCGTTGGCGACGGCGCTCGTCTCGCTGCTCGAAGAGGGCGGCGACGACGTGCGCAGCTTTCCCCTGGGGCGCGTGCAGGGACTTGAGCTGCGCGATGAAAAGGCGGCCAACGACCTCCGCTTCTTTCTCGATACGGCCATGGCCCAGGAAGATTACCGCGACGTGACCGTCCGCCTGTCGCCGGGCGAGCACGACGTCGCCGTCAGCTACGTGG
>JAAYYY010000508.1 GCA_012515125.1 Chloroflexota bacterium | reverse complement strand
CGCGCCAGCCCGGCTGCGGCTGCACCAGATCGAGCAGCCGCACCAGATGGGCCGGGTCGGCGTGGATGGCGCTCGTGGCGTAGGCATCGGCCTTATCGCCGAACTGGGCCTGAACGCGGCTGCGGATGGCCCGCTCTTGCTCAGACGACATTGTATTCCTCGACGAGGCGCCCCTCGGCAAAGCGGGAATAGGCCAGCTCGGAGATGTCCAGCGTCGTGGCCTCTCCGTCGAGAATGATCTCCGTCAGGAGCAGGCCGGCAATGGGGCCGTGCATGAAGCCGTGTCCCGAAAAGCCGGCGACGACGTACAGCCCCTCGACCTCAGGCACGGCGCCGATGATCGGGTGGGCGTCCGGCGTCACCTCGTAGAGGCCGGCCCAGTGGGACTGCAGCCCGGCGCGCTCCAGGATGGGCAGCCGCTCGATGGCCTTCTCCAGATGCACCAGCTCCCAATCGGGGTCTACGCTCTCGTCAAAGCCAACTGGCTCGTCGGGGTTGGACATGCCGGTGAGCAGCCCTTCCCCCTCGCGGTGGAAATAGAGGCTCTGGGCGAAGTCGATGACGAACGGGAAATCGGCGGGCAGGCCGGGAATGGGCGTCGTGGTGACGATCTGCCGGCGCACAGGGACGATGGGCAGCGCCACGCCCGCCAGCTCGCCGACGGCGCCCGCCCAGGGGCCGGCGGCGTTGACCACGACGTCGCAGGCGATGCGCCCGTGGGGCGTCTCCACCCCGGCGATGCGCCCGCCCTCCACGGCGATGCCGGTGACGGGCGTATCGGTGAAAGCGCGCACGCCCAGCCGCTGCCCGGCGCGGATGTAGCCGGCGACCACGCCGTTGGGGTCGGCGAGGCCGTCGTCCGGGTTGAAGGTACCGGCGAGCACGTCGTCCGCGCGCAGCAGGGGCACGCGCCGCCGCACCTCGTCGCCACTCAGCCACTCGGTCTGCACGCCGAGGGAGTGCTGCATGGCGACGTTGTTGCGGAACTTCGCCACGTCCTCCTCGGTGGTCAGCAGGAAGAGGTAGCCGGGCCAGCGCAGGTCGATGGCCTGGCCCGTCTCCTCCTCGAAGCGCTGCAGCATGGGCAGGCTGAGCAGGCTGAGGCGGACGTTGATCGCGGTACTGAACTGGTAGCGGATGCCGCCGGCGCACTTGCCGGTGGCGCCCTGGCCGAAGAAGGGCTGCATCTCCAGGAGGACGACGTCGCGCTCGCCACGGAGCGCGAGGTGGTAGGCGACGCTGGCGCCCATCACGCCGCCGCCGATGACGACGACGCTGGCCCGTTGCGGCAGGTCTGGCATGGTGGTTCTCCTCTTCCGCTCTTCTTTTGAGCTGTGGTCTATCTGATCGGCATAATTGCGTATGATTTTTGACGGCGGGTAGGTCAGGTTTTCAACCTGACACGACCATATCCCGGCGGCGGGTTGGAAACCCGCCCTACTGGCAGTCTGAGCAAATCATACGCCATCGCGCCAATCAATCAAGTCGCCGTTCAAAGCATCAGCGGCGCAGCCAGGCAATAAAGCCGCAATCGTCCTGCGTCTCGCGCGGCAGGTAGAGCTGGTACGGCGCGCCGTTCGCGTCGCGGTAGGCGGGGGCCACGAGGCGCAGCGCACCGGTGGTCGGCCAGG
>JAAYYY010000507.1 GCA_012515125.1 Chloroflexota bacterium | reverse complement strand
TCGTGCCGGAGCTGTCTTCGATCTTGATCTGCTCGCTGCCGCCGGTGTCGTCCAGCGTAATCTTGTGCCCGGAGACGGTGTGGATGAGGCGGATATTGGGATCGTCGCTCGGAGGGGCGTTGTCGCCGTTCCACAGGAAGCCCAGGACGTAGGGGCGGCGGATGTCGTCCATCTCAAAGGCCACCAGCACCTCGTCGCCAACCTCCGGCAGGAAGTAAAAGCCCAGCTCCGGCCCGGCAAGCGGCGTCGCCAGCCGCGCCCAGGTGCTCTCGCTGCCCTCCGGCAGCCACGGGTATTCAACCTTGATGCGGGCCAGCCCCTCGGGATCGTTCAGATCGGTGACCAGGCCGACGACCACGCCTTTCATGCGACCGCTCATAGGGAGCCCTCCAGCCGCGCCGAAAACTGGGTGCGGTAGCCGTTGCTGTCAATCTTGTGCGTGGACTGGGTAATGCGGTAGACGCCGCTGTAGCGCTGGCCGATGCCGGTGATGGCGATCAGCCGGCCGGCGCGGATCTCGGGCACGCCGACCGAAGTGCCCCGGCCCGTAATGAGGTCCTGCAGCTTCTTCTGCAGGATGCCCAGCGCCTTGCGGTCCGCCTCGTCCTGGCTCTCGATGGGATCTTCGACCACCTCTTCCTCGTATTCCTGCAGGGCGGCGTCGATCGCTTCCAGTAGCTTGGGGTCGGGCAGGTCGAGGCCGACGTCGTCCCAGGTGGCGACGCCGGTGATGCGGCGGTCGTCGCCGCGCCCGCCGGGCCGCCAGCCGCGCACCGTGACTTTCGTGACCTGCCCGCGCGTCTTCACCGTCGGCGTAAACTCCACCAGGTCGCGCCCCCAGCGCAGCTCATACTCCGGGCCGGTGCTCTCGCGGCGGCCGAAAAAGAGGGTGGGGTCGCTGCCGTCGTCGGGCTGGTTGATGTGCAGGTCGTAGCCCAGGCGCCGCGCCCGGCCCATGAGGAAGACGATCGGGTACTGGTTGGTGAAGGACATGAACTCGTAGCGCGTTTCTTCCTGAATCTGCCCCGGCGGGATCTCCACGTCGATCTCCAGCGCCTGGCCGATCTCCTGGGCGATCTCGCTGTCGGTCTTGTTCTCGAAGCTCATCGTCTCCTGCCGCTTCTGTAGCCGGTAGAGCGGGTTGACGGCGCGCAGCCGGAGCGTGGGCAGGCCGCTGGCGGGGAAGCTGGGCGCGGCGGTGACGATCGTGCCCTGCAACATGGTGACCAGATCGGCACCCTGGTAGCCCATGCGCAGCGTCACCGCCGCGCCGGGATCGAAGTTGGGGATGTCGCTGCCGTCAGGGAGCTGCAGCAGGTTGCCGTTTTCGTCGTAGGGGCTGCTGTAGCGCGGGCGGCGCAGGGCTTCGTCCCAGTCGTGCAGGACAAAATCAAAGGAGTCCAGCTCTTCCAGGCT
Organism: Chloroflexota bacterium; assembly: GCA_012515125.1. Taxonomy (GTDB): domain Bacteria; phylum Chloroflexota; class Anaerolineae; order Promineifilales; family Promineifilaceae; genus JAAYYY01. Next base: position 677 of record JAAYYY010000507.1, on the reverse strand, counting down.
GTCGTTGTAGGTCACTTCTTTCACGTCGCGCACGATCGCCTGGCTCAGGTTCTGGCCCGCCAGCTCAAGCTCGAATGTGGGGGCGTAAAAGGTTCGCCCGGTGTAAATCACGCTCGTCGGGGTCGTCATGGTCAGTGGGTTACCGGCGGCAGGTGCAGGACCGTGCCGGGCGCGATCTGCCGCGCGTTACGGAGCCTGTTGTGCTCGGCGATGGTGCGCCAGCGGGCCGGATCCTGATAGGCGTCGTAGGCGATCTGCGGCAGCGTCTCGCCTTCGCGCACGACGTGGACGCGCGTGTGATCGGCCGAGCGCAGATTCAGCTCGGTGAGCTGTTCTTCCAGCGTGCGGTACTCGCGCAGCGTCAGCGTGACGGTGCAACGCAGCGGCACCCCGTCGCTGTTGAACAGGGTATAGGTGCGGTCGGCCCGCTCCACGACGCAGTCGAAGGCGGGAAGCGGCTGCTCGTTCTGGTCGGTCGTGAGGCCGGGGAACTGGTCGCCCCAGGTGACGCGGACGATGGGCGGCGCGTGCAGGTCGCCGTCTACCTTGACGAGCCGGTAGAAGGGATCGACCTTGCTCGTCACCGGTACGGCGCCGGCGCCCGTGCCTTTTTCGTCGGTGGTGTCGAAGAACAGCTCCAGATTCAGCTTTTCGCTCTCGCCGTTGACGAACTGGAC
>JAAYYY010000060.1 GCA_012515125.1 Chloroflexota bacterium | reverse complement strand
TGGTCCTCATCGCCTCCTGCGCGCCCGGCGACGCGCCGCCGCCCGGTGTCTGCGACACTTACAGCCGTTCCCTGTTTACGACCCAGCTTCTGGGCGGCGCGGCCGTGCTGCTGGGGCTGGCCGTGCTCGGCTTCCGCAAGAACATCTCGGCCATCCTGCCCTCGCAGGGCATTCAGGTCGGGGCTGTTGCCGGCGCGCTGGCCCTCGGCCTGACTTTGCTCGCTTTCTCCACCGACGTCGGCAACCAGATCCTGACCGGCTTCGGGTTGGAGAGCCTGTACACGCTCTGCGGCCTGGGCTGAGCCAGATGGTCAGTAGGCAGTGGTCAGTGGACGGTGGGTAGTCCACTGGCAACTGACCAACGACTACCGACAACTATTTACCATGTTTACCGTGACCCATTTCCGTTCCGAGTTCGTGCGCCAGAGCCAGGCGACGATTTTACGCAAGGTGACCATGACCCAGTTTATGCTTGTGATTGTAACGACGGCTGTCGGCGTTGGCCTGCTGAGCGCGCCCTACTGGCTGGCGCCCCTCTTTATTGCCCTCGGCTACGTCGCCGGCTATGAGCACCATGGCGAAATCGTCCTGCGCCGCCTGCTGGCCTATGCCCTCGTCTGGCTGCGCAGCCTGTCCGGGCGCCCGCGCCTCGTCAACGTGCAGGCCGAGTGGGAGGCGGCGCGCGTCCCTGTGGCCCGGCGCTCTGGCCCGTTCCTGTAGCTCGCATCCCGTGGTCCATTGCCTGCTGCCCACTGACCGCTGGCCACTGCCTACTGACAACCGACCACCGTTCACTGGAGGACCGATGCGCATATTTCGCGTGACCCTGCCGGCCTTTTACCAGATTGACACCGACGACCAGACGGCCGTCATGCAGCAGCTTGTCAGCCTCTTTGCCGGCCCGGCCGAGCATGTGCGCTTCCTGACCTTCGTCATGCCCGCGAGCCTGGAAGGGCTGGAGCGGGAGCGGCGGCGCCTGGCGATGACACGGGAAGATGAGGGCGCCCGCCGCGGCCTGATGGAGGAGGTGCGCATGATCGGCGAGTGGGGGCGGCGCGGCGCGATGCGCCAGACGCGCCACTACCTCATCGACTTCGACGACGCCCTGACCGCGGCGGATCTCGCCCACTGGCGGGTGCGCGCCGAGGAGGATTACCCCCGGCTGCCTGTGCCCGGCGACTATGCCGAGCACCGTGACCATATGGCCCCTGTCGTGCGTGACGCCACTGGCCGGCTCCAAAGGGACAACAGCCGCCCTTACTACGCCATCCTCGCTTCCTACGAGCTCTCGCGCACCTGGGACTGGCGCCACCCACTGGCCCAGACGATCACCGACGCCGGCGGGCAGCTGGCCATCTGCATCGACGTGCGCAAGGTGCACCCGGAGCGGGTCACCGCCTCGGCCGAGTTCTGGCAGGGTATGGTCTGGAACGGCCAGGACCGCAACGCCGCGCTGGCGCTGGGGGAGGCGGAGGCGGCTCTCTCGGTGCGCGACGAGGCCGTACACCACGTACGCGTGCTTTTCCTGCTCCTGGAGCGGCGTCTCGACCGCCTCCGCGAGCGCACCGAGGTGCTGCGCAAAGCCGCCAGCCAGTATATGAAGGTCGACCGGCTGTCGGGTTACCAGGCCGCGGCCGCGCAGCTCTTTGGCCCGGCGGCCAGCCCGGCCGGGATGCCCCACGGCCACTTCAACACCCTGAGCCGCGCCCCGGCCGTCTTTGCCGGGATGTGGGGAGTAGGGCGCGAGCAGCGCACGGCCGGTTACTACGTCGGCCTCTCCGTGGACGAGATCGCTCCACACGTCTACTATCTCG
>JAAYYY010000059.1 GCA_012515125.1 Chloroflexota bacterium | reverse complement strand
GTGACCACTGCACGGATGCCCGTCATCGGAAAACCGGCGACGACGCCGGACTCTAGCGCCTGGCGGCAGCCCTTCTCCACGGCAGCGACAAAGGGAGCGCTAATGGCGCCGCCAAAGATCTCCGACGCAAAGCTGAACTCTGCTTCTTCGTCGATCGGTTCCACGCGCAGGAAAACGCGTGCGTACTGGCCCGCGCCGCCGGTCTGCTTCTTGTGCGTATACTCGGCCTCGTTTGTCCGGGTAATCGTCTCCCGGTAAGGAATCTTCGGGAGCGTGGTCGTCATATTCAGGCCGAATTTGGAGCGTGCTTTCTTCACGGCGATGTCCAGATGCGCGTTGCCCATGCCCGAAAGGATGATTTCGCGCGTTGCCGGCTCGTTGCGCCAGCGCAGCGTGGGATCTTCGCCTACCAGGCGGTGCAGCGCCGTGCTTAGCTTTGCCGTATCCGATTGGGTGACGGGATAAACCGCCACCGAAACAATCGGCTCGGGCTGGACGATGGGCGCGATCTGCAGCCTGTGCTCGTGCGTGCTCAGCGTATGGTTGGTCTGGGTTTCGCCCAGCTTGACGACGGCTCCGATATCGCCGGCGTGCAGCTTCGACACCGGCAGCTGTTCCTTGCCCCGCAACACCTGCAGCCCGCCAACGCGCACTTCCTCGTTTAGCGCCGCGTTATAGACTCGGCTATCCGAGGCGAGCACGCCGCCGAAGACACGCAGGTAGCTCATTTTACCGTAGGGATCTTCACGGGTCTTAAAGACAAACGCCGCCAGGGGGGAATCATCGCTAACGCTGTATTCTACTTCCTCTCCCGTCGCCGTGGTGGCTGTGAAGTTGCCCGCTTCAGCCGGGTTGGGTGCCAGCTTCACCAGATAGTCCATCAGTTGGGCGACGCCAATGCCCGGCTGCGGCGCGGCAAAGAGGACGGGAACAGCGCTGCCGGCGCTCATCGCCGCTTTGAGGCCGCCGAGAATCTCTTCGTCGGTCAGCTCTTCGTCATCGAAATACTTCATCATCAGCTCGTCGCTGCCCTCGGCTGCCGCTTCCACCAGGGCCATGCGCGCTTCTTCGGCTTCGTCCGCCAGGTCGGCCGGAATCTCCGCTTCTTTGCCCTCCGGCCCCAGGTAAGCCCTCTGCTTGAGTACGTCCACAATACCCTTAAACTCTGGTCCCTGGCCGATGGGTAGCTGCAGGCGAATCAGGTTGCCGGGCAGGGTGTTCACGCTGTCCATCAGGCGCCGCACGTTCACGTTCTCGCGGTCCATCTTGTTGACCAGCAGGAATCGGGGCAGGCCGCGCTCTTCGGCATACTGCCAGACCAGCTCAGTACCTACTTCGACTCCGGCGACGGCTTCGACGAGAATGACGGCTGCGTCGGCTACCTTCAGCGCCGCCAGTACCTCGCCGACGAAATCGATATAGCCGGGGGTATCGAGCAGGTTGAGCTTGGTCCCTTTCCATTCGACCGGCGCAATCGCCGTGTTGATTGACGCCGTCCGCTCAATCTCCTCTTCCTCGAAGTCCATCGCCGTGGTGCCGCTCTGCACATTGCCCATGCGCGTTAAGACTTTCGTATCGAACAGCAGCCGCTCAGCCAGCGTCGTCTTCCCCGCCCCGCTATGTGAGGCGAGGGCGATATTACGCAGGTTCTCAGTCGTATACTCTTTCATCGCAGGAAATCCTCTCCACTCGTATTATACCGGAGCGCCACCGGGGGAAGACCGCGCTCCGTCTATGGGTCCATCCAGGAAAATACGACACAGCCATCAGCAGGAGGCCCGGACAACTATTGGACTGACAACCAGAACTGGGGATTGGGTCCGCGACCCGGTGGGCAACAAACCCTGTACGCCATGTGCTGTGCCGCGTAACAAAACAGCGTGATTTTAGTGGAAAGCCCCCTCATTGTCAAAGCGGCAGTCTGGCTCGCGAGCGGCCTCAATTCTGGTCGTCAGCCCACTGCAGGCGGCGTAACAGCCGGGCGAAGCCGGCATCCAAATGCTTCGGCTCTTTGTCCTGATGGCGCCGGATCAAGCACACCGCAAGCGGCGCGCTGCCCGCCTCTTCGGCCATGGCTGCGCCCCACTCCGCGTGTTGTACGCGAATGGCAAAAGGCCGGCGCCAGCCCTGCGCTTCCCCACTGCCCCATGCCCTGGCTTTCCGGGGGAAGAAGCGCTCGCCCAACGCGCCCACTACCCGTTCCCATAGGTGGACACGCACGCCGGTCTTGCCGACGTCGTGCAACAGGGCCGCTACAAGCAGGGCCGGATCATCCTCGCCGGCCCCGCGCAGCGCGCGCATGACGCGGTAGCTATGGCGCCGGTCGGCGTCGCCAAAACGGCGGAACAGGGCTGCCTCGGCCGGAGAAAGCACGCTCTCGATCTCTCGCCAGGCCTCGGGCGGGAGTGGGGACGGATAGATGAGCTGCCAGAACTGGCCGAGACGATAGGCAATCCTCATCCCCGTCCGAGCAAAATGGGCATCACGTTGTTGAGTACCGGGCTGAGCCAGAGGTCGATGACGTTCAGCCCGATACGCGGCAGCAGGAAGATGACGAGCAATAGGATGATGGTGCCGTACTGGCGTAGCGGCTCCAGACGGTAGGCCATCTCGACAGGCAGCAGCCCGACGAGGATGGTGAAACCGTCCAGCGGCGGTATGGGCATCAGGTTAAAGGCGAAGAGCACGAGGTTGATGAGGACACCCGTGTAACAGACCTGATAGACGGTGGGCAGGATCGCCCCGTCGGGCGCAAAGGACATCTCGACCAGTCCGGTCATTAAAGGCAGTCCCCAGAGGACGGCCATCAGGGCGTTGGCGATAGGGCCGGCGATGGCGACAATGGCGTGGGCTGTGCGTGGATTGCCACGCAGGTTGCGCGGGTTGACCGGCGTCGAGGCCCAACCGAAACCCGCCAGCAGCAGCATCAGCGTCCCAAAAAGGTCCAGATGGACAAATGGATTGAGCGTCATACGCCCGAACCGGCGAGGCGTGTCATCTCCCAGCCGGTCGGCGACCAGGGCATGAGCGAATTCATGATAGGCAAAAGCCAGCAGCGCCGTGAAGGCAAAGGCAATAAAGAGCGGGACGGTAATGTCGCCAAAGAGCAGCATCTCTTACTCCAGTTTGATGGTAAACGTCATTATAGCCCGGCCCGGCAAGCCTGTCGTGCATCCTTTCTATGATGCCAGTATGTGACGTTATCGACGCCGGAACGAAACTGCTATAATACCCGGCCCATGACTGTGAACGTGCAGATCGGCGACATCGTCCAGCTGCGCAAGAAGCACCCCTGTGGCAGCGATCGCTGGGAGATCGTCCGCCTCGGCGTAGACATCGGTCTTGTCTGCCAGGGCTGCCGGCGGCGCGTGCTGCTACCACGCTCCCTCTTCAATAAGCGACTCAAGGCGGTTGTCAGCGCCGGGCAGTGATTATGCTGCGCGACAGCCTGGTTGTCCTTTACCTCCTGTCCCTCAGCGGGCTGGCCCTCTATGGTCTGCTCGGCCTGTTCACCCTCTGGCAGTTCTGGCGGCATCGCGGTGACGTAGAACGGCAACCGGCGTTCGATCCCGTAGATTTGCCGCCCGTGACAGTCCAGCTCCCTATCTATAACGAGCGGTATGTCGTCGAGCAGCTGATCACGGCAGTCGCCTGTCTGCGTTACCCGCGCGACCGCCTGCAGATCCAGGTGCTGGACGACTCGACCGACGACACGACAGAACGTGCGGCAGCGCTCGTCGCCCGCTACCAGAGCGAAGGGCTGGATATTGGCCTGCTGCACCGCGAGCGGCGCGACGGGTATAAGGCCGGCGCATTAGCAGCCGGGCTGGCAGCGGCCCGCGGCGATTTCCTGGCAATCTTTGATGCCGATTTCCGGCCGGAGCCAGACTTCCTGCTGCAGACCGTGCCGTTGTTTCTGGACGAGCCTGAATTGGGCGTTGTGCAGGCACGATGGGGCCACCTTAATGCGCATAGCTCGCTGCTCACAGCGGCGCAGGCCCTGGCTCTCGACAAACATTTCGTCGTCGAGCAGACGGTGCGCCACCGCGCCGACCTGTTCCCCAAATTCAACGGGACGGCGGGCGTCTGGCGGCGGACCTGCCTGGAAGATAGCGGCGGCTGGCACGACGATACGGTGTGTGAAGACCTCTGCGTGAGTACACGGGCCGTGCTGAGTGGCTGGCGTTTCCGCTTCCTGCCCAACGTCGTCGCCCCGGCCGAGCTACCCAGCACAGCGAGCGCCTACAAGAGCCAGCAGGCGCGCTGGGCGAAAGGCTCGATGCAATGCCTGCTCAAGTACGGGCGGTCCATTCTGACAAGCCACAACCAGAGCAGGACGGCCCGACTTTACGCCTTGCTGACCATGAGCGCCTATGTAAGCAGCTGCCTCGTCCTGCTCCTGCTACTGCTACAGCTACCGCTTATTTACTACGGCGTGCGCCCGTCCTCCTGGCTGGCTGCCTTAGGCATTGCCGGCATCGGCCAGCCTCTCCTCTTTATCCTGGGGCAGCAGCAGGCGTACCCTGACTGGGGAAGGCGCACGCTCTACCTGCCGGCGCTGTTGATCACCGGTATCGGCCTCTCGGTGACCCTATGCCGCGCCGTGCTTCAGGCCCTCTTATCGCGCCGGCATCCCTTTGTGCGCACCCCCAAGTGGGGCGGAGGGCCGCCCTCACAGCCCTATGGTCTTCCCTTCGACTGGATCGTGGGCATCGAGCTTTTCTTTGCCGGCTATGCAACCGTGGCGCTGGGCCTCGCTATTGCCCGCCACAATTATGGGCCCATCCTTTTCCTGATTTCCTGTATGGCCGGGTTCCTCTACATCAGCGTGCTCACCCTTCGCGAACGGCGACATTATTGAGATTGCCGGTTGTATATTCAACTTATTCGGCATAATCTCAAAATTTCTCACATCAACAAAAGAAATATTGATAGTTATCTTGACAGACACGATCGTTTGATCTATTATGCGCAGTGAATGGTGAAAAATCTTGCAAGACACCTTTAGAAAGTTGAGCCTCCGGAGAAGACAATGAATCCAGTTATCGGCCAATGCCCCATCTGCCACCAACCGTTGCACGTTACGCGGCTGCACTGCCGCAACTGTGACACATCCCTGGAAGGGCATTTCACCCTGGGCCGCCTGTATCACCTGAACAAAGAACAGCTTGAGTTTGTCGAAACCTTCATCCGTTGCGAAGGGAAGATCACGCGAGTAGAGCAGGAGATTGGCCTATCCTACCCGGCCGTGCGCGCCCGTCTGAACGACGTCATCCGCGCGCTGGGCTACGAGGTAGGCGAGTCGGGTAAAGAGTCGGTGTCTGATGACGAACGCCGCTCGATCCTGGCCGATGTCGCCGCTGGCAAACTAACGGCTGAAGAAGCCGTCGAGATGCTGCGCGGTTGACCGAACTCCTTTCCCGCGTGCCGCCCGCCGGCAACGAAGGAGTAATGAACATGACCCCCGAAGAACGCCGTGAGATACTGGAAATGGTTGCCAGCGGCAAAATCAGCGCCGACGACGCCTCGACCTTGCTGCAGGGAGGCGAGCCGGTGCAGAACGCAAATACCCCATCTTCTGAAAGTGAAAAGGTGATTCCTGTCGAGGAAGAAAGCGTGGACCCTACCAAGGGGGCAGCGATCCAGCCGCGTGGCGATACGTCTGCCCCATCTAAACCGAAACGCGGGCGCTGGCTGCACATTCACGTCAACGATCTGAAGTCCGGCGAGCGCCGGGTCAGCGTCAACGTGCCGCTGGGCTTCGTCCGCGCAGGGCTGGCTCTAGGCCAGAAGGTGGCGCCGGAGCTGCGCCGCTTCACCTGGGACGACATCGCCGACGCTCTGGTAGACGAGCAGGTCGGAATGATCGTCGAAGTCAAAGACGAGATGGACGGCGAGCACGTCCAGATCTTCGTGGACTGAGAGGTTCCGATGAGCAGGAAGTATTACGAACCGGGAAAGACGGAGTGGGTTGAAGTGAGCCATTGTGGCGGCAACCTGCTGGTGAAGGGCTGGGAAGATGGACGCATTGCCGTCCAGGGCAACCATGAAGCCGGCGAAACCGAAGGGCTGATGACCCTGACGAGCAAGGAATCGCTATCCGTCTGGCTACCGGCGAGCGCCAGCCTGATCGTCCGCACAGTCGAGGGCGATGTCGTAATCAAGGGCATCCGCGGCGAGCTGCAAATCGAGGCGGTCATGGGCGATCTGGTCGTCAAGAGTGGCGGCTCCGTCGGGGCAAGCATTACGGCGGTCCACGGCAGTCTGGCGGTGCGCAGCGTTGAAGGCCCGTTCCAGATTGGCACGATTCATGGCGACGCCGCCTTCCGCAATACCGGAGCGTTGCAGATCGAACTCGTTCATGGCGATTTCGCCGCCCGTTACGTGGAGCAGGATGTGCGGATCGACGAGGTGTACGGCGATGCCTCGCTGGACACAGTGAGCGGCGACGTGGAGATCGCCCATGCCTATGGGGATGTGAATCTGGGAAACCTCGGCGGGCAGTTGAACGTCAAGCAGTGTGACGGCGACATCCGGCTGCGTGGCGGGCTGAGCGCAGGAAAACATCACCTGACCGCGCGTGGGAACATCGTGCTCCGCTGGCCGGCCGGCGAGCCGCTTGCGGTCCACGCGACGGCCTCAAGCATCTCCAACCGGCTGCCCTTGCAGGATATGGAAGAGCAGCGCGACGAGGCAAGCGGCAAACAGCGGCTCAGCGGGCAGATGGGCGACGGCGAGACGGTACTCGTCGCCGATGCCGGCGGGCGCATTGTCCTGAAGGAAATCAGCCGGGCCGAATGGGAAAAGGATTTTGAAGCGGGTTGGGCGGAGGCCGCAGTCGGCGCAGCCGTCGATCTCGGCGGGCTCGCCGAACAAATCAGCAACGAGATCAGCGCCCGCTTGATCGAGATGAGCGCGCGCATGGAAGAACGCTTCGGCGGCGACTACGCTCAACGGCTGGCGGAAAAGGCGGCACGCAAAGCCGAACAAGCGGTAGCGAGGGCTGCTCGCCACGCAGCCCGGCACCAGCGCCAGGCCAACGAGTGGTATGTCCCGCCGGTTCCGCCCGTGCCGCCGGCGCCGCCCTACCAGAAGGCCAGGCGCAGGCAGCCGTCCGCCGAAGAACAGGTTAAAATCCTGAGCATGCTGGAAAAGGGCATTATCAGTGTGGACGAAGCCGAAACACTGCTGCGTGCTCTGGAGTCATAACAACCAGGGGGCGTTGCCTATCCGGTAGCGCCCCCACACTGACATTGGTCTGGACCGTATGGTAGCAGCGCCGCTTTCATTCGATTCCCACGCAGCCCATGGGCTGCGGCCAATTAACCTGAGCCGCGATCTGCCCCAGGTCGTCGAGCTGTTGAACGTCGCCTTCCGCCCGGCGATGCAGGCCGAGGGGCGGGCGCCGGGCATGACCCGGCTCAGCGCTCATCCCGGCTGGGTCGCGCGCTGGCAGCAGTGGCGGCAGGGCGTCGTGCCCGGCTTTGTCTGGGAAGAGAACGGGCGTATCGTCGGCAATGTCTCGCTCCTGCCGACACGGCGCCTGGGACGGTTCATCGTCGCCAACGTGGCCGTGCATCCCGATTACCGGCGGCGCGGCATTGCCCGCGCGTTGATGGAAGCGGTCCTGGACACGGTGGAAAGCCACGGCGCGCAGGTGGTCGTGCTTCAGGTGCGCCACGACAACGACGGCGCCATACGGCTCTACCGCTCGCTGGGTTTTTATGTCGTGGGCAGCATGACCTCCTGGGAGGCCAGTTATGCGCAGGTGCGCCTGCTGCCGCTGGAGGTCAGCGGCCGGCGTCCTGATCAGGTCGGACCGTTTTATATCCGTCCCTTGCGCGGGCATGAGTGGCGCGCAGCCTGGGACCTTGATCGACGCAGCCTGGCGGCCGACCTGAACTGGCCTGACCCGCTACAGCCTGACGCCTACCGCCTCGACCTCTGGCGACGTATCGACCGGTTGTTCGGTGGACGACACACGGAGAACTGGGTGGCGGTGAGCCCGGCCAACGAGCTGGTGGGCGTCGCCAGCGTCGTCAGCGAGTGGGGCCGGGCTCATGCGTTATCGCTGCGGGTGCCAGAGTCCTGGCGCGGCGACGCGGAACGGCCGTTGCTGGCCAAATTGCTGCGGCGGCTCCAGTACCTGCCGCGCCGCCACGTCCGGCTGGAACATCCGGCCGGCGACACCTTTGTTACGGATTTATTGTGTGAAGCAAATTTCAGCGCCCGGCGCACGCTGACAGTCATGCGTTACGACTGCCGTTAAGCGTTGCGTGTTTTTGAGGAGAGATACTATGGCTAGCGTTGAAGAACGGATGCAGATTCTGCGCATGATAGAAGAAGGCAAGATCACGGCGCAAGAGGGCGCCGAGCTGCTACGCGCCATCGACAAGGGCGAGGGCCACGCGGACGCCGAGCCATTGCGGGGCGCCAGCAAGCCGCGCTGGTTCCGTGTGCGCGTTACCGACCTGAACACGGGTCGCAGCAAGGTGAACGTGAATATCCCCATGGGTCTGGTGAACGTCGGCGTCAAGATGGGTGCCCGTTTTGCGCCGGGCGTCGAGGGCGTCGATTATGAGTCGATCATGGAGGCTATTCGCAGCGGACAGCAGGGCAAAGTTATAGACATCACCGATGCCGAAGACGGCGAGCGCGTAGAGATCTTTGTCGAGTAGCTTTCTCCGGCAGAACAGGCCTTCTTAACCTCGCCGCCCGGCTCGCTGCTGCCTTTCAGCCGTTGACCACGGCAGGCCATGGGGCGGGGGCGCCGCGGCGCTCCAGAACGACCATACGGAATGGCACGCTGTGCCGCTCGTCGGCGGGATGGGCTGTCATCGCCGCCACGCGCCACTCCCGCCTGTCGAAGTCGGGGAAGAAGGTATCACCCGGAAATCGCCCGTCCACGCAGGTGAGATAGAGGCGCGAAGCCTGGGGAAGCAGCGCGGCGTAGAGCGTCGCCCCGCCGATGACGGCGATCTCTTCCGGCTGCAGAGCGGCAGCGGCTTCCAGAGCTGCGGCCGGAGAGTGGACGACCTCGCAGCCGGGCGCCTCGTAGTCAGGCCGGCGCGTGACGACGATGTTGTGCCGCCCGGGCAGCGGCCGGCCGATGGACTCATACGTCCGGCGCCCCATAATGACCGGCTTGCCCATCGTCCTTTCGCGGAACCAGCGCATATCGGCCGGCAGGCGCCAGGGCACACCGCCTTCGTAGCCGATGACGCCCGCTTCGTCGAGCGCGGCAACTAGGGCAATGGGCGGCTTCTCTGAAGACGTCATCGGGTGGATAGCCAGCTCTAGACCGCTATTGGCGCCTTGATCGCCGGGTGATACTGGTAGTTCACCAGCTCGAAGTCCTCGTAACGGAAGCCGAAGAGGTCCGTCACGGCCGGGTTGATGCGCATCTCCGGCAGTGGCAGCGGCTCGCGGGCGAGCTGCGTGCGCGCCTGCTCCAGATGGTTGCAGTACAGGTGCGCGTCGCCGAACGTGTGCACGAACTCGCCCGGCCTGTAGCCGGTCACCTGGGCGACCATCATCGTCAGCAGCGCATACGAGGCAATGTTGAAGGGCACGCCGAGGAAAATATCGGCGCTGCGCTGGTAGAGCTGGCAGGAGAGGCGCCCCTCGGCGACGTAAAACTGGAAGAGCGTGTGGCACGGCGGCAGGGCCATACGGTCCACGTCGGCTACGTTCCAGGCGCTGACGATGTGCCGCCGGCTGTGGGGGTTCGTCCTGAGCTGCTCCAGGACCTGGCTGATCTGGTCAATCGTACGCCCGTCGGGCGTGGGCCACGAGCGCCACTGGTAGCCATAGACCGGCCCCAGGTCGCCGTTCTCGTCGGCCCATTCATCCCAGATGCGCACGCCATACTCGTGCAGATAGCCGATGTTGGTATCGCCCTGGAGGAACCAGAGCAGCTCGTGAATGATCGAGCGCAAATGCAGCTTCTTGGTGGTCAGCACAGGGAAGCCCTGCGCGAGATCGAAGCGCATCTGGTAGCCGAACACACTCAACGTGCCCACGCCGGTCCGGTCGCTCTTTTCCACGCCCTTGTCCAGGACGTGCTGCATCAAATTCAGGTACGCTCTCATGATGCACCCTCCACACGACGGATAGTTCTGGTTGCAGTATAGCGGCTGCTGGTCGCCCGGCCAAAGAAAAGCACGTTAAAAACTGCTGCGCTATTCTCGACGCGCGTCGCCGTGCTGCTACAATGGACAGACAATGCCACCCGAAAGGAAGAGAGAAATGGATGGAAAACTACCTCCCCGCCTGGAGGAAATAGTCGAAGATTTCCAGATGCTACAGGGCACTGAAAAGCTGGAGTATCTGCTGGAGCTGGCGGAAGGGCTGCCGCCTCTCCCGGAGCGGCTGGTGCCGGCCCGGAATGCCAACGAGGGGCTGGTCAACGAGTGTATGACGCCCGTCTTTGTCTATGTAGAGGCCGAGAACAGCCATCTGCAGTTCTTTTTCGACGCGCCGCCAGAGTCGCCGACGATTCGCGGCTTTGCGGCGATGATGCAGAAGGGCGCCAGTGGGTTGACGCCGGAGGAAATCGTGGCGATTCCCGATACCTTCTATCTGGACCTCGGCTTGCAGGAAGTGCTCAGCGGCCAGCGGATGAACGGCATGGGCGCCATCGTCGCACGGGTGAAGGAGCTGGCGCGCGCACACCGCTCTATCTGAAGCAGAGGAGAGATGAAGACAAGGAATATCACCGTCATTGGTCTCGGGCGTACCGGCACTTCCGTCGGTCTGGCGCTCAAGCGGGCGATCAGGGATGTCACGATTGTGGGCCACGACGCGAACCAGGAACGGATGCAGGTCGCACAATCGCTCGGCGCGTTCGACGCTGTGCAGTCGAGCCTCGGCCGGGCGGCTGCCGCCGCCGATATTCTGATCATCACACTGCCGGCCGACCAGTTGGAGAATACGCTGGCAGCGGTCGGCGATCGGGTCCAGGAACACGCCCTGGTGCTTGATCTGTCACCTCTTAAGGCAGCCGGTCAGGAGTGGGCCCGCACGTATCTGCGCCAGGGTCATTTTGTGGGCGCGGCGCCGGTTCTCGCCGCCTCTGCGCTGGAAGATGGGCGGCGCGGGCCTGAGTCCGCACGCGCCGACCTGTTCCAGAACAGCCTCATCTGCCTGGTGCCCTCGCCTACGGCCGACCCGCAGGCGGTGGAGACGGCGGTGACGTTGGGCAGTCTGCTGGGGGCCAAGCCTTTCTTCCTCGACGCCGCCGAGTATGACAGCCTGGTCAAGGGCGTGGAGACGCTGCCCGGTTTGGTTGCTGCAGCGGTCTTCCGCGCCGTTACCCGTTCGACGGGCTGGCGCGATATGCTGCGATTCGCCGGCCTGCCCTTTGCCGTGAGTACCTCGGCGCTCCAGGACGAGAACGAGATCGCCGTCATGGCGCTGCAAGACCGCGACGCGACGTTGCGCTGGCTGGACGCCGTCCTTGCCGAGCTGGAAGAGATACGCCAGTGGGTGGCCGGACAGGAATCCGAGCGGCTCTCTGCTTATCTGAGCCACCTGCAGGCCGAACGGGAGAGCTGGCTGGCGGAGCGCCGAGAAAACGACTGGGAGGAGCACGTTACCCCCGACATCAAACCGCTCAGCTTCAAAGACCGGATGCTGGGATACCGGGGCGAGCGAGACCGCTAAGGGTGGCCACTTCGCAGGAAACGGCCACGCCCTCTGCGCAGGTCCTGGCTGCCACACGGCCGGCGTCGCTGCGCGTGCTCATGGTCGCGCCGACGTCGTTTTTCGGCCATTACGGAGGGCACATCCGCATTGTGGAGGAGGTGCGTGCCCTGCAGGCGCTGGGGCACGAGGTAACGGTCGTTACCTATTATAAAGGAGAGGATGTGGATGGCGTGCGCATTGTGCGCACCCGGCGCCTGCCGTGGCGGGCCGATTACGAAGTCGGTTCCTCGCGCCACAAGCTGGCCTTCGATCTATATCTCCTATGGCGCGTTCTGCGCTTCGGTTTCCAGTGGCGACCTCACCTGGTGCACGGACACATGCACGAGGGGGCGCTGATCGGCGGGCTGCTGGCGCGCCTCTTGCGTGTGCCCCTGGTGTTCGATTTTCAGGGGAGCCTGACGGGCGAGATGCTTGATCACGGCTTTGTCCGGCGCGACAGTCCCGCCTTTCGTGGCTGGAGCGCCCTGGAACGGTTCATCTGCCGCCTGCCAGACACCATCCTGACCAGTTCGGTTCAGGCCGGCGAACTCCTGCGTAACCAGTTCGGCGTTGCCGGCGAGCGGATCGCCGCCCTGCCGGATTGCGCCGACCTCAACCACTTCGCGCCAGGTGTCGCCTCGCCGGAGGCCCATGCAGACCTTCGCCGCCGTTTTGGTATTCCCGCCGACCGGCACATCGTCGCCTACCTCGGTTTGCTCGCCGAATACCAGGGCACCGAACACCTCCTGCAGGCAGCGGCGCGGCTGAAAGCCAGCGGGGACGATGTTCATTTTCTGATAATGGGGTATCCGAAGGTGGACTATTACCGGACCCTGGCCCGGCAGATGGAGGTTGACGATCACGTCACCTTTACAGGCCGTGTGGACTATTATCGCCACGCGCCGCTCTATCTCTCGCTGGGGGACGTTGCCGTCTCACCCAAGTTCTCGGCGACGGAAGGGAGCGGGAAGGTGCTCAACTACATGGCAATGGGCCAGCCTGTGGTCGCCTACGACACGCCCGTACACCGGGAGTATCTGGGCGACGCCGGCGTCTATGTGCCGCCGGGCGACGTAGACGCCTTTGCCGGCGCCATCCGGGAGCTGCTAGCCGACCGGGCCCGGCGGCAGGAGCTGGGGCGAGCGCTGCGGCAGCGCGCTGCTTCCTATTATAGTTGGGACGTGGCGGGCCGGCGCATCGACGCCGTCTACCGTCGTCTGGTGCAACAGCAGAGTTCCCTTAGAAATCGCGAAACTGTTTGACAGGATCTGGGGAAGACGTATAATATCCTATTTGCAATCCGGCCATCCCCGGTCCTTTTGGGCCGGATAGCAGCCGACCACGTCTCCGTTGAGGGGTGGGGACCGCGTCAGAGGATGCAATTCATTGGTAATTGTATCCTTTTTTGGTGACAGTTGCCGGATCATTTTCAGGAATGGGATGAGAGGATAGATGCCCAAACGCAACTACGAAAAAAAGAGTTACGCTCACATCACCGATCCGCTAGAATTGCCGACCCTGATTGACGTGCAGTTAGATTCGTTCGCTGCCTTCATCGATGAGGGTCTCGCCGAGCTGTTTGACGAGATCTCGCCGATTGAGAGTTTCAACGGCAATCTTAAGCTCTACTTCCCCAGCAATTCTCCGGAGGTGGAGGGCTTTGGCCTCAACTACTGGTTCGAGGATCCGAAGTATTCAGTAGAAGAGTGTGTCGAGCGGGATATGAGTTATGCCGCTCCCCTGCACGTAAAGGTCCTGCTCTATAGCACCGAGCTGGATCAGCCCATCGTGCAGGATATTTTCCTGGGCGATTTCCCCAGGATGACCCCCGCGGGCACCTTCATCATCAATGGCACCGAGCGCGTGGTCGTCAGCCAGTTGATCCGCTCGCCCGGCGTCTACTTCGAGGTCGAAGAAGAGCGCGTTACCGGCCGGCCGCTAGCCAAGGCCAAGCTGATCCCGGATCGCGGCGCGTGGATGGAGTTCGAGACGCGCAAGACCGACTACCTGACGGTGAAGTTCAACCGGAAGCGGACGATTCCGGTCACGCTGTTCCTGCGTGCGCTGGCTGCCGTCGAGGATGCGATGGGCAACCAGCTCCTCAAGACCGGCAGCGACGAGGAAATCCTCGCCCTGTTTGAGGACATCGACACGAACGCCGAGCACCTCTATATCCAGGGCAGCATTGAGCAGGAACCGATCTGGAATGACGAACAGCCGGTTGCCGAACAGGCGCTGTTGGAGTTCTACAAGCGTATGCGGCCGGGCGATCCGCCCACGCTGGACAATGCCCGCCAGTACCTTGTGGAGCAGTTATACGACAGCCGCCGTTACGACCTGGCGCGCGTGGGCCGCTATAAGTTGAGCAAGCGTCTCGGCCTGGCTAACATCATTCCCGAAGAAAACCGCACGCTGACCCAGTACGACATCGTCCACCTGGTCCGCCACATGATCCTCATCAACAACGGGCAGGCCGGGCCAGACGACATCGACCACCTCGGCAACCGCCGCGTGAAGACGGTAGGCGAGCTGCTGCAGGCCAAACTGCGCGTCGGCCTGCGCCGGATGGAGCGGGTCGTGCGCGAGCGTATGTCGATTCGCGACAAGGATAACCTGACGCCGGTCAGCCTGATCAACATCCGGCCGGTCGTCGCCGCCATCCGCGAGTTCTTCGGCAGCAGCCAGCTGAGCCAGTTCATGGAACAGGCCAACCCGCTGTCGGAGCTAACGCACAAGCGCACCCTCTCGGCGCTCGGCCCCGGCGGTCTGCGCCGCGAGCGCGCGGGCTTCGAGGTCCGTGACGTTCATCACAGCCATTACGGCCGTATCTGCCCGGTGGAAACTCCGGAAGGGCCGAACATCGGCCTCATCGGCCGCCTGGCGACGTACGGCCGGGTCAACAAGTACGGCTTTATCGAGACGCCCTACCGGCGCGTGTTGAATAGGCTGAAGCTGGACGAGTCGGCCAACGGCGCCTATTCGCCGGTCGGCCACGACGCCTACGACGACATTACCAACCCCGACAACAACGAAGTAATCGTTCAGGCAGGCGAGACTATCACTGAGGAGCACGTCGAGAAGCTCCGCCAGGCCGGGATCACTGAAGTTCAGGTCGTGCCCTTTGTCACTGACAGCGAGGACGATATTGTCTACATGTCGGCCGACGAAGAAGACCATTACACCATTGCACAGGCGAACGCCGAGCTGGACGAGCGCGGCCAGTTTTTGGGTCGTCGCGTCAGCAGCCGGCGCAACCAGGAGTTCCAGATCAGCCCGGTGACGCGCGTTGACTATATCGACGTCGCGCCGCGACAGATCGTCGGCGTCTCCGCTGCCCTCATCCCGTTCCTGGAGCACGACGACGCCAACCGCGCGCTGATGGGCTCGAACATGCAGCGCCAGGCGGTCCCATTGCTCCAGCCCGACATGCCGATCGTCAGCACTGGCATGGAGCAGCAGGCAGCGCACAACAGCGGTCAGGTTGTCCTGGCCAAGGCCGACGGCGAAGTGATGAGCGTGACCGGCGACCGTATCGTCGTCCTGGAGGAGATGGGGCCGCGCGAATACAATCTGCGTAAGTACAACCGCTCCAACCAGAGCACGTGTATCGACCAGCGTCCCGTCGTCGTCAAGGGCCAGCGCGTCCGCAAGGACGATGTTCTGGCCGACAGCTCCTCGACGGAGTTCGGCGAGCTGGCCCTGGGCCAGGACGTTGTCGTGGCCTTCCTCTCCTGGGAAGGCGGCAACTTTGAGGACGCCATTCTCGTTAGCGAGCGGCTGGTGCGCGAGGACATCTTCACCTCGGTACACATTGAGAAGCACGAGCTGGAAGCACGCGATACCAAGCTGGGTCCAGAAGAAATAACCTACGACATTCCTAACGTCAGCGAAGACACGCTGAAGGATCTGGACGAGCGCGGGATCATCCGCATCGGCGCCGACGTGAAGGAAAACGACATTCTCGTGGGTAAGATCACGCCCAAGGGCGAGAAAGAGCTGACCCCGGAAGAGAAGCTGCTGCGGGCCATCTTTGGCGACAAGGCGCGCGAAGTCAAGGACTCCAGCCTGCGCCTGCCACACGGCGCGCGCGGCAAGGTCGTGGACGTTCAGGTCTTCGACCGCCAGCACGATCGTGACCTGCCGGCCGGCGTGGAAACCATGGTCCGGGTCAGTGTTGCCCAGCGGCGCAAGCTGCAGGAAGGCGACAAGATGGCCGGGCGCCACGGCAATAAGGGCGTTATCTCCAAGGTTGTGCCTGTGGAAGACATGCCTTTCCTGGCCGACGGGACCCCTATCGACATTATTCTCAGCCCGTTGGGCGTGCCCGGCCGTATGAACATTGGCCAGGTGATGGAGACCCATCTCGGTTGGGCGGCAAGCCGTCTCGGCTTCCGGGCCGTTACGCCGGTCTTCGACGGCGCCACCGAGCGGGAGATCCAGTCTGAGCTGGCCCGCGCCTGGCTCGTGGAACGCGCCTGGGATGTCGTGACGGCATGGGCCTGGGACTGGCTTGAGGAGATCGAGTACGACACGACCACGTTGACCGACGACGAAGCGGCGCGCCTCTTCTTCATCACCTCCTGGCTGAGCGAGAAGGGATACGATCCCCACCGTCTGCAGACAGAGCCGGTTCACGCTCGCATGACCGTGGTCCGCGAGTGGCTGAAGATGGAGGGGTGGAACCCGGAAGAGATTTTCGCCGACTTCAGACTCAAGAAGCAGGAACGCATTCCGTATGACGACCGGGCCATCGAGGTGGCAACGCGTGAGTGGTATGCCTCGATGCTGGAGCGCTATGGCGAGAACCTGGATGAATCGCTGCGCGTCGATCCGCGCGAGACTGACCTGGACACTCTGTTCGAGCTGAGCAACCGGGTGACTCTGGCAACGGGCGTGCCGCTGCCTATTCTGGGTAAGGAGAAGCTGCTGAACGGCAAGACGGGCGAACCGTTTGACCAGCCGGTAACGGTGGGTGTTCTGCACATGCTCAAGCTCGCCCACCTCGTTGAGGACAAGGTGCACGCGCGGTCCACGGGCCCGTACAGCCTCGTGACGCAGCAGCCCCTGGGCGGCAAGGCCCAGTTCGGCGGCCAGCGCTTCGGGGAGATGGAAGTGTGGGCGCTGGAAGCCTATGGCGCCGCTTATACGTTGCAAGAGATGCTTACGGTCAAGTCGGACGACACCCAGGGTCGCGTAAAGACCTATGAGGCGATTGTCAAGAACGAGGCCATCGAGGAGCCCGGCGTGCCGGCGAGCTTCCGCGTGCTCGTGAAAGAGCTACAAAGCCTTGGGCTGGCTGTTGAAGCGGTCACCGACGATGGTGAGGTCGTCCGCTTTGGCAAAGAGGATGACCGTCGCCAGAAGAAATGGGTCGGCCCGGGCCTCATGGATCTCAGCCGCAGCCGGCGTTAACAATCGCATACAGAGGGGCGCACTTCATTCCGGCTCATCTAGCCGGCGAGGTGCGCCCTTTTTCTCCTGTTTGGTTTGACAAGATTACCGCTTGTGCTAAAATGTTTATTCGTGCTTTGTAATACGGTCGTAACTCTGGCCGCCGAACGCGAGTGTTAAAATGGAGATACTTCGACATTGCTAACACGCAAAGTTTAGGTAGGGACTGAGCGCCCTCCCGGCCAACAGTTACGAATTGCATAAACGAATTACTTTCGAGGCCATCGAGACCCACTCTGATGGCCTCGATTGTCGAGTATTGAGGTTGGGTTTCGTTGCATGCACTGCCTTTTCAGGCAGTTATGCCCCAGATTTGTCAAAGTGAATGGGACAAGGAGATAGGTAGAAGTGCCTACAATCAATCAGCTCGTCCGTAAAGGGCGTACAGCGAAGAAAAAGAAGAATAAGGCGCCTGCTCTGCAGTGGACATTCAACACATTCAAGCAGCGGCGTTCGAAGCAGCCCGGCGGCGCGCCGCAGAAGCGCGGCGTATGCACGCGTGTGGCGACGGCTACGCCAAAGAAGCCGAACTCCGCACTGCGCAAAGTCGCCCGTGTCCGTCTGAGCAACGGCATCGAGGTGACGGCCTACATCCCGGGCGAGGGCCATTCGCTCCAGGACCACTCGGTGGTGCTGGTCCGGGGTGGTCGTGTGAAGGACCTGCCGGGTGTTCGCTACCACATCGTGCGTGGCGCACTTGATGCCACAGGTGTGGATGATCGCCGCCAGGGCCGGTCCAAGTATGGCGCCAAGGCGCCGCGCCAGTAAGCGACTGTCGAGCAGGTAGATACGGAGTCAGCCAATGCCAAGACGTTACACCCCTGAGAAACGCGAGATCGAACTTGACCTGCGCTATAACAGCCAGCTGGTCACCATGTTCATCAACCGTCTGATGCGCGACGGCAAGAAGAGCACAGCCGAGTCGGTTCTTTACGACGCGTTCGACATTATTGAGGAGCGCGCCAAGCGACCGGCCATCGAGGTCTTCGAGCAGGCGCTGGACAATGCCTCGCCGCGCGTCGAAGTCCGCCCACGTCGTGTGGGCGGCTCCACCTATCAGGTGCCGGTGGAGGTGCCGCCGGGCCGCCGGATGAGCCTGGCGATGCGCTGGCTGCTGATGGCTGCGCGCAACCGTGGGGGTCGCTCGATGTCCGATAAGCTCGCCTCCGAGCTGATGGACGCGGCTAACGGCCAGGGCGCTGCCGTCAAGCGCAAGGATGACGCCCACCGTATGGCCGAAGCGAACCGTGCGTTCGCGCACTACCGCTTCTAATTGGTTCAGAGATTCGAGATGGCCTTTCCATTAGAGCGCGTCCGGAATATAGGCATCATCGCCCACATCGATGCCGGCAAGACGACGACGACCGAGCGTATTCTTTATTACACCGGTCGCATTCATCGTATGGGCGAGACCCATGATGGCGCTGCCACCATGGATCATATGGTGCAGGAGCAGGAACGGGGCATTACCATTACTGCCGCCGCGACGACCTCTTTCTGGATGGATCACCAGATCAATATCATCGACACACCGGGCCACATCGACTTCACCGCTGAGGTACAGCGCAGCCTACGCGTGCTAGATGGTGGCGTGGTTGTCTTCGATGCCGTCGCCGGTGTGGAACCGCAGTCGGAGACGGTGTGGCGCCAGGCCGACCAGTACGGCGTGCCACGCATCTGTTTCGTCAACAAGATGGACAGAGTGGGGGCTAATTTCGAGCGCACGATCGAGATGATCCGTGACCGGCTGAAGGCGAACCCAATCGCCGTTCAGTTGCCGATTGGTAGTGAGAACAACTTCCGCGGCATCGTCGATCTGCTTACCATGGAAGCCGTCGTCTGGGAAGAGGATGATCTGGGCACCACGCCACATCTTGTCGAGATCCCCGACGAATACCAGGAAGCAGCGGAAACGGCGCGCGCGTCGATCATCGAGAACATCATCGAGACCGACGAAGAGCTGATGATGCGCTACCTGGAAGATGAAGAGATCGGCGTCGACGAGCTGCGCGCGGCACTGCGCCAGGCAACCATTCGCGGCGAAGTCACCCCCGTGCTGTGTGGCTCTTCGCTGCGCAACAAGGGCGTGCAGCGCATGCTTGACGCGGTCGTCTACTATCTCCCGTCCCCTCTGGATGTCCCGGACATTGTCGGGGCAAACCCTAACAGTGGTAAGGAAGTCACCCGGCCTCCCGACGACGATGCACCGTTGTCGGCTCTGGTCTTTAAGATCGTAACCGACCCCTACGTCGGCCGCCTGGCCTTCTTCCGGGTCTACTCCGGTGTCTTGCAGAAGGGAGACGGCGTGCTCAACGCGACGACAGGCAAGCGAGAGCGCATTGGCCGGATTTTGCAGATGCACGCCTCTCACCGCGAGGATCTCGAGGAAGTCCGTGCCGGGCACATCGCCGCCACGCTGGGCCTGAAGAACACGTTCACGGGCGACACGCTCTGCGCGCCGAACGCTCCGATCGTCCTGGAAGCGATTGATTTCCCTGAGCCGGTGATCTCTATGGCCATCGAGCCGAAGACGAACGTGGATCAGGACAAGATGGGTATCGCTCTGCGGGCGCTGGCCGAAGAAGATCCGACGTTTGAGGTCCGTACAGACGATCAGACGGGCCAGACGGTGCTTTATGGCATGGGCGAGTTGCATCTGGAAGTGCTGATTGACCGCCTGCTGCGGGAGTTCAAGGTCTCGGCCAATGTGGGACGCCCGCGTGTTGCCTACCGCGAGACGATCACCCGCCCGGTGAGCAACGTGGAAGGCCGTTTTGTCCGCCAGACGGGTGGGCACGGTCAGTACGGTCACGTCGTCATCAACATGGAGCCACTGGAGCCTGGTTCGGGCATCGAGTTTGTGGATAAGATTGTCGGCGGCGCCATCCCGAAGGAATTTATCCGTCCTGTCGAGGAGGGTATTCGGGAAGCGATAGAGAGCGGCGTCCTCGCCGGCTATCCCGTCGTAGACGTGCGGGTGGAGCTGGTGGACGGCTCGTACCACGAAGTGGACTCGTCGGAGATGGCTTTCAAGATTGCTGGCTCGATGGCCCTGAAGGAGGCCATGGAGCGGGGCCGGCCTGTGTTGCTGGAGCCCATCATGCGTGTGGAAGTCATGACGCCAGATGAATATACCGGGGATGTCATTGGTAACCTGTCGGCCCAGCGCGGCGCCATCGACGGGATGGAAGCTCGCGCCGACGGCATCCAGGCGATACACGCCCACGTGCCGCTTGCCGAGATGTTTGGTTATGCCACGCGCCTGCGCTCGATGACGCAGGGCCGCGGCACGTTCACCATGGAATTGGATCACTACGCGCCGGTACCGGAAGGTCTGGCCGTCAAACTGCTTGCGAGTAACTAATTCAGGAGATCGCTGGAGGTAGGAATGGCAAAAGAGAAGTTTGTACGCGCGAAGCCGCATGTGAACATCGGGACGATAGGGCACATCGACCACGGGAAGACGACGCTGACGGCAGCGATCACGAAAGTGTTGTCGCTGAAGGGGATGGCGGACTTTTCGGCGTTCGACCAGATAGACAACGCGCCGGAGGAGAAAGAGCGGGGGATTACGATAGCGATTTCGCACGTGGAGTACGAGACGGAGAACCGGCACT
>JAAYYY010000506.1 GCA_012515125.1 Chloroflexota bacterium | reverse complement strand
TAACCAGAATGCGCGTGGAAAGAAAGACCGCCTCGGGAATGCTGTGCGTCACGAAGAGCACCGTCGTGCCCGTCTGCCGCCAGATGTTGTGTAGCTCCATGTTCATGCGTTCGCGCGTCATCTCGTCCAGCGCGCCGAACGGCTCGTCCATCAAGAGCAGCTCCGGCTGAATAGCCAGAGCACGGGCGATAGAGGCGCGCTGCTGCATGCCCCCGGAGAGCTGCCACGGATAATGCCGCTCGAAGCCGGTCAGCTCGACAAGGCCCAGCAGCTCCCGCGCCCGCTTGTCGCGTTCCGCGGGCGTCGTGCCTCGTAGCTCCATGGGCAGCTGAATGTTCTTGAGGATACTGCGCCACTCAAAGAGCACCGGCGCCTGGAAGACGATGCCGTAATCCTGGTTCAGCCGCGCCTGGCGCGCCGGCTTGCCCTTCACCTGCACTTCACCTGCGGTGGGCTGGATGAGGTCGCCCACCAGCCGCAGCAGCGTGGACTTGCCGCAGCCAGACGGCCCAATCACCGAGACGAAGGAGCCCGCCTCGATAGCCAGGTTGATATCCCGCAGCGCCACCGTTTCCTTGGCGCTGCCCGGGTTGAAGATCTTGTTGACTCCCGCAAAGGAGACGATGGGTGCTTGCACGGTCACTGTCTATCCTGTTTGCGTCTGGGCGCTCAGACGCCTTCTTCCACGGCTAACGGCCGGCTGCGCAGCACAAGACGCTCGGCCACAGTCACGAGCAGGTAAAAGGCGATACCCACGGCCGCGCTGGCGATAATGGCCGCCCACAGCCGCTGCGGACCAGAGATGTAAAAAGAATTGAAGTTGAGAATGGCGCCGCCGAGGCCGCCCCTAATACCTGATGGCAGCTCGCCGATGATCGCGCCGACGACGCTGGCGGTGGCAGAAATCTTCAGCGCGGTAAAGATGTAGGGCAGTGCGGCTGGCACCCGTAATTTCCAGAGAATCTCGGAGCGGCTGGCCGCATAGGAATGCATCAGCTCCAGGGCCATCGGGTCCGGGCTGCGCAGCCCGCGCAGGGTATTGATGGCCACGGGAAAGAAGGTCAGGTAAGCGGCGATCACGGCGACGGAGATCCATCCGGCCTTCAGCCAGATGACGACCATCGGCGCGATCGCTAGGATAGGGACCGTCTGCGAGGCGACCACGTAGGGCATACAGCCGCGCTCCAGCAGGGTAACGTGGGCGAACAGCGTGCCCAGCAGAAAACCGAGCAGACCGCCCAAGAGAAAGCCCGCCATCGCTTCCCGGAAGGTGAACAGCGCCGCCTCCAGCAGGACCGCACTCAGAGGCGGGCCATTGCGGCGCGACGGCTGGCCGAATGCCTCGACGACATCCCACAGGTGCGGCAGATTCAGGTCAGAAGCGATCTTCGTCCGGAACGGCGGCATATGGCTGATGCCAAACGGGTTGCTCTCCGGGCGCCAGGGATCGCCAGCCAGCCACTTCAGCCCCTCCCAGGCCAGCGCGAGCAGCGCCAGTACGAAGAGGAAGGCGAGAATGCGGCGCAGCCAGCGCGGCAGCGTGCGAACCGGCGTCGCGGGTAACGGCGCCGAAAGCTCCTGGCCTGCCGTCGCCGGACTAACGTCGCTCATCGGCTAGTCTCGTCCAGGTGGTCACAAAGGCAGCCCAGGCCTCCCGGCCGGAGGAATGGCCCGTCGCCAGGATATCCACGATAGCGCCGGGGTCGCCGCCCGCCAGACGGTGCCAGGCATAGCTGGCCTCCCCTTCGGCGGCAGCGCGCAGGAAGGCAGCCGATAGCGTGGTCGTGCGCGGCGCGGCGCGGCGCACAATGGCCTCCAGTAGCGCGCGTTCCGGCTTCCAGACCCACAGCGCGTAGAGAACGCCCATGAGCACGTCGTCGCCCGACGGCGTGAGCCCGATGCCCCGGCCGGCCAGTCCACGCGCCGCCTCGCGCACTTCGGACAGGTCACGCATGCAGATACCGTCCAGCAAGCGTTGCAGAAGGTGCATAATCCGTGTAGGCAGCGCAGGCGCAGTCGCCCCGGCCGGCAGTGCGTGGCGCAGCGCCGCCCAGTCTGCTCGCGGCTGCCAGCAGCGAGCAGCGCCGTAGTCAAGCGCCGCCCGATTTAGATAAAGGCGCTGCGCCTGCCGGTCGACCCGGACGGTTGCTGCCGGGTCCAGCTGTAGCTGCCAATCGCCGTCCAGGACCAGCGCAAAAGGCCCCGGCGCGACCCGCGGCGAGAGGAGCGAAAGCACCCGGCCCTGTTCGTCTACCAGGTTGCAGGCCGTGTCAAACAGGTGCAGAACGCCGGCCTGCCTGCATGCTTGCAGCCAGCGCTGTGCTCGTGGCGTGATCAGCTGGCATTTGAGCGCTACTGAAGGCAACAATTCAATCTCTCGAGCCCTGTCGAGCCAGATCCACCCTGTTCTTTCGCCGGTTCTTTCGCCGGTCCTTTCGCCGATTCTTTCGCCCTTACTGTAGTAGACAAACGCTTCAGGAACGCTTCATCCGGCCGGCCATGAAGCGTTCCTGAAGCGATGCGCCTCTATCATACACCGTATGGTCAAAGATCGTAACAGGCAGCGCGGATGAAGCCCGCCCCTTTTACTTACATCGCCCCAATCTCCCTCGAGGAGGCACTGGCGGCGCTGAACCAGCACGGCTACGACGCTAAGCTGCTGGCCGGCGGGCAGAGCCTCATTCCAGTGATGAACTTCCGGCTGGCCCAGCCTGCCGTCATCGTCGATCTCAACGGCGTCTCCGAGCTGGGCCACCTGCAGCGCAACGAGGCCGGCGGTCTCCGCCTCGGCGCGATGGTCCGCCAGCGCACGCTGGAACTGGACGAGACCATCGCCGCACTGGCGCCCCTGCTGCACGAAGCCATGCCCCACGTCGCCCACCCGCAGATCCGCAACCGCGGCACCCTGGGCGGCAGCCTGGCCCACGCCGATCCCGCAGGCGAGCTGCCCGTAATCACCGTCGCGCTGGAGGCCCGCTTCTGCCTGCGCCGGCTGGGCGGCGAGCGCTGGGTCAGCGCCGAGGACTTCTACCAGGGGCTTTTTATGACGGCCCTGGAGCCGGAGGAGATTCTGGTCGAAGTGGCGATTCCGCCGCTGCCTGCGCAGACGGGCTACGCCTTTCTGGAGGTCGCCCGCCGCCACGGCGATTATGCCCAGGCCGGCGTCGCCGCGCTGGTGACCGTAGACGGCGAAGGCGTCTGCCGGCAGGCGCGCCTCGTCTACCTCAACCTGGGCGAGATTCCCCGCGTGGCCTACCGGGCCGCGGCGCTGCTTATCGATCAGCCTCTCTCGGCGGAGCTGATCGCCGAGGCGGCTAGCCAGGCGGCGCAGGAAGAGATTGACCCGACAGCGGACATTCACGCTACCGTCGCCTACAAGCGCCATCTCGCCGAGGTGCTCGGCCGGAGGGCCCTGCAACAGGCGGCACAGCGGGCCCGGCAGCCTGTGTCCGCAGAGGGAGCGCTATGAACAAGCTAACCGTCGAACTGCAGGTGAACGGCCGGGCCGTGCGCCGCGAGGTCGAGCCCCGACTCCTGCTCAGCGACTTCCTGCGCCACGAGTTGGGGCTGACCGGCACTCACGTCGGCTGCGAACACGGCGTCTGCGGCGCCTGCACCGTGCTCCTGGACGGTGCGGCGGTGCGCTCCTGCCTGATGCTCGCCGTGCAGGCCGCAGGACACGAGGTGCAAACCGTAGAGGTATTGGGCACGCCGCAGCAGATGCACCCGCTGCAGGAGGCTTTCCACGAGGCCCACGGCCTGCAATGCGGCTTTTGCACGCCGGGCTTCCTGATGACGCTGCTCCCCTTCCTCGAAAGCAACCCCAACCCGAGCGAGGCTGAAATCCGCGAGGCGATTTCGGGCAATCTCTGCCGCTGTACCGGCTACCAGCACATTGTCGATGCCGTGCGCCTTGCGGCCGAGCATATGGGGAATAAGGAGGCCGCTTGATAGAGCTTAACGGCCGTTACGACTTTGACGCTCCACGGGAGCTGGTCTGGGAGATGTTCCTCGACCCGGAGGTGCTGGCACGCATCATGCCCGGCTGCGAGCGGCTGGAGCGCACCGGCGAGAACGAATACGAAGGCGTCATGAAAATCCGCGTTGGGCCGGTGCAGGGCACCTTTCAGGGCAGCGTCCAGCTCAGCGAGCTAGAGCCGCCGCAGAGCTACCACATGCTCGTCAATGGGCGCGGCCCGGCGGGCATCGTGCGCGGCGAGGGCGACGTGCGCCTGGATAGCAACGGCGCGGCTACCGTCATGCATTACAAAGGTGAGGCGCAGATCAGCGGGCGCATCGCCACCGTGGGGCAGCGGCTGATGGAAAGCTCGGCGCAGGCCATCGCCCGCCAGAGCCTCGACAATCTCGACCGGCAGATCCAGGCCCGCCTGCAGCCTGCTAGCCTCGACGCGACCCCCGGCGAGGACAGCACGCGCGCCGTTCCGGCCGACGCCCCGCCGCCGCCCAGCCAGACGGAGTTTGCCCTGAATGTGGCCCGCGACGTGGTTGCCGACCTGATCCCGGACAGCCGCCAGCGCTGGCTGCTGGGCAGCGGGGCCGCGGTGCTGCTGCTTGTCGCCCTGCTCAACTGGTTCGCCAACCTCGTCGCCCGGCGCGTCGTCCGCCAGCTTCGGGAGGAACAAGGGCGGTAGGGCGTGGATATGGCTGTTACCAGGCACGAGGTGCGTTCCGGCGCTTATTTCGATTCCGTGGTGCTCATGCAGCTGCAGAAGGCGCTGGCGGAGCTGCCCGGCGTGCGCGATGCGGGCGTCGTCATGGCAACGCCCGCCAACTGCGAGCTACTTACTGCCTCCGGCTTCGCCCTGGAGACGATCACCGCCGGGCCGGATGACCTGCTGATCATGGTCACGGCCGACGACGAAGGGACGGCGACGGGCGCCATTGCCCAGGTAGACGAGCTTCTACGCCGGCGGCGTTCGGCGGATGTGGCGCAGAGCTTCCGCCCGCGCAGCCTGGCGACGGCCGCGCAGCAGCTCCCGGCTGCCCGCTGGGTGCTGGTAAGCGTGCCCGGCCGCTATGCCGCCTCCGTGGCCAAAGAAGCGCTGGAGCTGGGCAAACACGTCTTCCTCTACAGCGACAACGTTCCCCTTGAGGACGAGGTGCGGCTCAAGCAGAAAGCGCGCGAGAAGGGGCTTCTGCTCATGGGGCCGGACTGCGGCACCGCCATCGTCAACGGCGTGGGCCTCGGCTTCGCCAACCGCGTGCGGCGCGGGCCCATCGGCCTGGTTGCCGCCTCCGGCACGGGCCTGCAGGCGGTCGCCGTCGCCATCCATAACCAGGGCGGCGGCGTCTCCCAGGCGCTCGGCACCGGCGGACGCGACCTGAAGGCTGAAGTCGGCGGCATTTCCACACTGCAGGCGCTGGACCTGCTCCGCCGTGACCCGCAAACAGAGGTCGTCG
>JAAYYY010000505.1 GCA_012515125.1 Chloroflexota bacterium | reverse complement strand
GCGCGTGAGACAAAACTGCCACGGGGTCAGCGTTGTGACACCGTGGCACAAAAAAGCCACAGGCAGTGCATACCTGTGGCCGCGTGGATGAGATCAGTCAGCCAGTCAGCAGGAAACAGGCATGCGCGCACAACGCTGCATCAGAACCGCCCTATTTTCATTGACTTGCATTGAGCGCACACCTCCTTATTCAAAAGCAAAAGCTCCGAGCAGTGTAGCAGAAAATCGAAGCGCCCGTCAAGAGGCGAAATTCGATGTTATGTAAAACAAACCCTCCCTCCTGCTGCTTTTGGCGCACACTATAAGGTCTTCTATACTTGCGCTTATCTTGGCCGTTTTGATCAGGAGGAATCATGACTGAGCAACAGGAAGCGGCGCGCGAGGCGCTGGAGCGGCTGGTTGCCTCGGCCAACCGGCTGGGCGTAGAGCTGGACGAGGAGGAGGCTCTCCAATGGCTGGCGGCGATGGCTGCCCAGCACGACAAGGAAATTGTCCACGACGAGAAGCATGGGGTGTTCGGGCATCGCATTTCCATGCTCGACTTCAGCGACGCGGAGCTGGCGCGCTTCCGCGAGATTGGCAAGCTGGTTGGCTTTGACGACGAGCCCGGCGTGGTGGAGACGGCGCTGGCCCTGTCTGGTTCGGCAGCTCAGTCCAAAATCCAGAGCTACCCCGGCGACGCCGACTATTTTGAGCGCGTCAATATCTATGCCGACAGCCGCGAAGAGGCGTGCAACATCCTCGCCCGACTGATGCGCGAGAAGGCGCTCTCGACGCTCCAGGGCGAGACCTACCGGCTCATCCAGGTTCGCTTCGGCTCCTACCCACGGGAGATGATCCACAATGGGCGCCTGCAGAAAGCCGGCAGCTCAATCGGCTGGACTCCCGCCGAAATGGAAGCGGGAGCGATCGAAGTGCAGCTACCCGGTGGTCAACCGGCTACGTTCACCTGGGAGGAGGCCGCCTGCGATCCCGGTTGGTGCAAGCTGGACTGGGTGGTGGCCGATCCTGCGCGCGGCGAGCTGGCCAACGCGAGCAATATGCTCGACGTGACCTGGGAGGCGCCCGATGGCAGGATCGAGCCGCTTGACGGCTACCTTGACCCGTACTTCCAGGAGGTCTACCTGGAGGCGGAATCGGTGCCAATCTTCTCCAAGCTGGCCAAACAGGTCTCGGCGGACGCCCTCGACGACTACGTAAGCGAGCTGGAACGGCAGGTGGCTGCCTACGTGAGCAAAGATCCGCGCAACTACGGTAAGGCGGCGAAACGGATGTACAACGTCTTCCGCCTGACCGGCCGCTATCCGGAGGCGGCCTACGTGCGCGAGCTGTTCGACGAGCCGGCGGCGCTTCTCTACCAGGTGGGCGCCCTCATCCGCACGATGGACGAGGCCACCGACCCCTATTCGTCGATCTCCATGAAACACGTCATGGCCCAGGCGGACAACCTGATCCTGGATGTCGTCCGGGTGCTCGAAGGGGAGGAGGAAGTCGAGGTCGTGCAGCTCCTGCTGCGCCTACGCGATGGCCTGCAGCGGCAGGAAGAGGGCGACGCGTGGACCGCGGAAGTCGAGGCGGCGCGCGACCAGGTGATCAACGTCGTCAACAACTTCTTCCACGAAAAGCTGGTTGCCCTGCCGGAGATCAAGAGCTATCTGGACGGCCTGCAGGGCCTGTAGCACAACTACAGGGGCAGTAGCGCAGGTAGGCTAATCCGGAAGGGAGACGACGCGATGCGTGCGGGCCGACTCGTACAG
Organism: Chloroflexota bacterium; assembly: GCA_012515125.1. Taxonomy (GTDB): domain Bacteria; phylum Chloroflexota; class Anaerolineae; order Promineifilales; family Promineifilaceae; genus JAAYYY01. The sequence continues at coordinate 4,590 of JAAYYY010000505.1, read as the reverse complement.
GGCGAGTATGGTGCGCACGTGGTCGCGGGTTTCCGCCCGCGTCAGGTAGGGCCGGGCCCCGTCGAGAATGGCGGCGTGCATGTCTTCCACCTCGCCGCTGTATAGATCCATCTCGGGCACCGGGATTTCTTGCGGGGCGCCCCCGGCCGGATGGAACGTGACCCGGCGTTCTTCGTCCGCCATGTCATTAAACGGCCGGGTGACGAGCAGCCGGCCCCTGGCGCCGAAAATCTCGATCTCGGTCTGCAGGGGCGTGCGCATGGAAGAGGTAATCTGCGCCAGCCGGCCCCCGTCGTAGTGCATCTGGCCCACGAAGCTCTCGTCAACGCCGGTGTCGCCCAGCCACTGGTCGCCCGCCACCCGGAGCGGCGGGCCGCCCATCACGTACTGGGCGAAGCTAAGGGGGTAGATGCCGACGTCCCAGAGGCTGCCGCCGCCCCATTCCGGGACGAGCCGCACGTTGTCGCGCTCCTCCAGCCTGAAGTTGAACACCCCGCGCAGGACGCTGATCTCGCCAAGATGACCCTCCCGAAGCCAGTCGCCGATGGCCTTTGTCTGCGGATGGTGGCGATACATGAGGGCTTCGGCGAGCACGGTTCCCGTGCGCTCGGAGGCGGCGATCATCGCGTCGACCTCGCTCAAGGAGATGGCAAAAGGCTTTTCGCAAAGCACGTGCAGGCCACGCTCCATCGCGCGGATTGACCATTCGGCGTGCAGGTAATTGGGCAGGCTGACGTAAACGGCGTCCACCTCGCCCGAGGCCAGCATCGCTTCGTAGCTGCCAAAGGAGCGGGGAATGTCCCACTCTTGCGCGTAGGCATCGGCCCTATCCTGTCTGCGGCTGGCAACAGCAACCAGCTCGCCGCGCTGCGAGGCGCGGATCGCCGGTATGAGCGCTTGGTTGATCTTGGCCGTCGAGAGCAGCCCCCAGCGCACCTTTTCGCTCATGCTGTCTTCTCCGTCGGTCAATTCGCCGAGGTCGCGTCCGGCGAGGCGTCGGTGAACTGGAGCTGCTGCAAGTCGCCGTAGCGGACGACCAGCTCCCAGTCGTGGCCGGGATACTCTTCGTCGGGCACGTAGACAGAGAAGCGCGGCAGCGGCCCGGCTGCCCAGGAAAAACGCCCGTGCGAACTCCACAGGTTGCGCGGCACCGCCGCCAGACGGAAGCGCACGTCCTCCCGCTCCTCGTTGTTCCACAGCAGCCACCGCGGCGGACCATCCAGATGGCGGATCTGGTGCACGCCCGCTTCGGCGATCACTTCCATGAGCGCCTGCCAGTGAGCCGGCCGGAAAGCCGGCCCGTAGGGGATAAGCAGCTCCGGCTCATCTACGATCTCGTCAAGCTGGTCTGTGATGGCCGATTTGGCCGACGTACTCAGGCGGAACTGCTCCACCATGCGGCGCACGAGCTCGGTGCGGTAGTCCGTGTCCGGGAAGAGCGCCTCATCCAGCAGACGGACGACCAGGCGGTCGGCCGGGCCAACCGTCACCGGGGGAATGGTGACGGTTTGGGTCGCCTCGTCGAAGGTGAAGGGCGTCTCCCGGGGCTCGCCGTTGATCTCCAGAAGGAGCTGCTCAGGCCAGGACACGCCGCGGAAATGGAGCGTGATAGAGCGCCCGGCCGGCACGAGGCTGCTGTCCTGTTGCACGGGGCCCAGGGTGAAGGCCATCTCGTCCGGCTGCCAGGAAAGCTTCATGGGGGTCAGGGCACAGGCGCCCCGTTCGTAGGCCTTCTGGCTGCCGTCATCTTCGTAGAGCACGAACTCGTTATCGGCGCCGGGGAAGATCAGGATTTCCAGCGCCTCCGGGTTATCGACGCCGCCCCAGCCTGTTTTCGGCCCCAACGGCACGATGGCCCCGGCGCGGGCAAAGACCGGGATATGCTCCAGATTGCCATAGACAACCTGCCAGCGCTCGCCGGGGAAATGGAGCCCGTCCTCGAAGGCAAACCAGTCGCCCGGCGGCAGCCAGATGACCTGCCTGCTGAGCCGTGTGTCCGGGTCGGTCGGCGTGATGTAGGGCGCGACCAGCAGCTCCGTGCCGAACGTATACGCGTCGGGGCAGTGATAGGCCTCTTCGTGGTGCGGGTTGTCGTGGTAGAGCGGGCGCACCAGCGACCGGTTCTCGACGGCGTTGCGCCACGCCATCGTGTACAGGTAGGGGATCATGGCGTGGCGCAGCTGCATAGCGGCGCGGGTCGCCTGCAGGGTGTTCGCGTCGTGGCCCCAGGGACGCCGCTCGTGGTAGGCGTTCTTGGTGCTGTGGAGGCGCATGATCGGACTGAACACGCCAAACTGGACCCAGCGCGTATATAGCTCGGGCTCTTCGAGGCCCTGCATATGCCCGCCGATGTCGTGGCTCCACCAGCCATAGGCGACGTTGGCGGCGGTGGCGGTGAGATAGGGCTGGAAGGCCAGCGTCTCCCAGTCAACGAAGGTATCGCCGGAAAAGCCAATGGGATAGCGATGGTTGCCCAGCCCGCCCCAGCGGGAGAAGTTGAAGCCGCGCCGCCCGTTCCGCGTGCGGTCGTAAAAATGCAGATGGTTGAGCCACCAGAGTGGGTCGAGGTAGGGCAGCGAGCTTAACGTACCCTGCTGCCAGTCCAGCCACCAGAAGTCAACGCCCTGCTCCTCCAGATTGTGGTGCAGCAGGCGGAAGTAACCCTCGGCGAAGTGGGGATCGGCCAGATCAAAGGGGATGGGCTCTCCTGACTCGGGATCAATGCCCATGTGCCGGGCCATCTCGGGGTAGGCGTCTTCGTGAGGATGGATGCCCTCCGCGGGATGCAGGTTGAGCGCGGTGCGCAGCCCCTGCTCGTGCAGCCAGCGGATGAAGCCTTCGGGGTCGGGGAAGAGGTCGCGGTTCCAGGTGTAGCCCGTCCAGCCCGACGACGTGTTGCCCGTCTCCGTAATATGCCAGTCCATGTCTACGATACAGACGGACAGCGGCACCTCGTATTCGCGGAACTCCTGCATGAGGGCGGTCAGCTCTTCCTGGCTGTAGGCCCAGTAACGGCTCCACCAGTTGCCCAGCGCCCAGCGCGGGATCAGAGGAACCGGACCCGCCAGCCGCAGGTAGTCGTCCAGTGCCTGCTGGTAGTCGGCGCCAATGCCCGCCGGGTCGGGGTAGGCAAAGAAGTACAGGTCCAACGCGCCGGGCGATAGGCGTGGCTCCAGCCAGCCGTCTTCATTGAACAGGAGGGAGTAGGAATCGTCGATAACGGTCCAGCCACTGCGCGAGAGCAGGCCGGGGTCCAGCGGCGTCGCACCGCTAACAGCGTCAAGGGTCCGCGTCGTGCCCTTCAGGTTCGCCTCGTCCTCGGCGCCGAACTGCCAGATCGTGCCGTCGGCCAGCAGCGTGATCGCCAGGCTTTCGGCGCTGAAGGGCTCTCCTCTGAGGTAGCGCAACTGCAGGACACGGGTGGTTATCACCAGCCAATTGCCCTCCTCGCCCACGGAAAACGCGGGAACTGGCTGCAGGCGATACCAGAAGAGCTGGCTGGCCTGATCGACGAACTGCTCTTGCGGATCGTACTCCAGGCGCACGACGCCGGGAAGCAGTACGGTAAAACGCGCCGGACCGGCGCGCACGATGGCTTCAGGGTGGGCCACCGGGGCAACGTCGAGTTTGAAGTGATCGGGAATTGCCGTCATAGGGGCGGCCCTGATCTTGCGTTGGTCCTTATCCCGGAATCAGTCCCAGCTGCCGGCCGGTCGTCGCCAGAATGTCCAGCGCGCGATCCAGCTGCTCGCGCGTGTGCGTGGCCATGTAGCTGGTGCGCAACAGCGACTGCCCGGGCGGCACGGCAGGGGTGACGACCGGATTGGTGTAAAGGCCGCGCTCGAAGAGCAGCTTCCAGGTCAGGAAGGTTGGCTCATCATAGCCGATAATGATCGGGACAATAGGCGTCTGTGTGCTGCCGACGTTGAAGCCCAGCTCCTGCAGTGACTTCAACATGTAGTTGCCATTCTCCCACAGCCGCTCGACGTACTCGGGCTCGTTTTCCATGATCTCCAGCGCCGCCATAACGGCCATCACGTTGGGCGCCGGCAGGCTGGCGCTGAAGATGAGGCTGCGGGCGTGGTGTTGGATGTAGTCGATCACGTCGGCATCGCCGGCCACAAATCCGCCGATACTGGCGAAGGACTTGCTGAACGTGCCCATGATGAGGTCAACCTTGTCGTTCAGGTCAAAGTGGATGGCCGTGCCGCGCCCGCCGCCGAGCACGCCCAGCGAATGGGCGTCGTCCACGTAGAGTCGCGCACCATACTTCTCGCAGAGCGCCACAATCTCGTGCAGCGGGGCAATGTCGCCGCTCATGCTGAAGACGCCATCGACCACGACCAGCTTGCCGGCCTCGTCGGGAATGCCCGCCAGTACCCGGTCGAGGTGTTTCATGTCGTTGTGGCGGAACCGTTTCATCGTGCCCAGCCCCAGGCGCACGCCGTCCACCACGCTGGCGTGATTCTCTTTGTCGAGAACGACGTAATCCTCCGGGCCGACGAGCGCCGACATGGCGCCAAGATTGGCCTGCATGCCCGTACTGAAGACGAGGGCGGCTTCCTTGCGGACGAAAGCTGCCAGACGCTC
>JAAYYY010000504.1 GCA_012515125.1 Chloroflexota bacterium | reverse complement strand
GTCGAGCAGCCGGTGCTGCCCATGCCGGCCACCGTCTGCCCGGCCGTGACGTCGCCTGACGTGACGGCGAAGCTGCTCAGGTGGCCGAAGTAGTGGACGGTGCCGCCCCCGGCCAGGCGCTGGTAGTTGCCCAACCCCTCGTGCGGCCCCTCGGAGCCGGCAATATGCGCGCAGTCCGGCCCGGCCGAATTGGGGCCGGCATATTGCATCGTCCCGTCTACAGGCGAGACGATGGCCGTGCCCGTGCTGTTGGCGATATCCACGCCGTTGTGGAACCAGGGCGTCTCCTCCGGGCAGCCCCAGCCCTCGCCGCTGATGCCCGTGTAATATTCGTGGCAGCCAAAGCCGCGCGTGATGCGTCCCGTGGTCGGCCAGCGCCCCACGACCGGGCTGGGCGTGCCGATGATGGCGCCGTTGCCCGGGTCGCTCCCGGCGAAGGTCCCGGCCTCGTCGAGCACGGCCGGCGTGGGCGGCGGCGGGCGCACAGCGTCGACAAAGGGTCCCAGCGGGTCGTCCTCCAGGAAGAACCACACGGGCAGGCCGCCTTCGACGGGCGTAGCCCAGTTGGTGATGAGGCCGAGCTCGCGCACCTCCCCTTCGGGCACGACAAAGCCGGCGACAAACTCCCGCGTCGCCCCGGCTTGCAGCGGCTCGAGCTGCTGCGCCTCGTAAGACGGCAGGCCGCGAGCGATGAGCGGCTCGTTCTGCGCCGTCCAGCGGCCGGTCAGCTTTACCCCCCCACCCTGCTCGACGTGGCGGATGAACAGAACGTCGGAAACAGGCACGATGACGGCGGCGCTGCCGTAGTTGGTGACATACAGGGTGATGAAATGATAGGCCGCGTTGGCGCGGCGGGGGATGGCCTGCGTCTCGTGGCCGGTGACCCGGAAGACGAGGCCGTCGGGGCCGCCGATATAGACGTCGCTGTTCATGTAGAAGGAGCCGACGCGGTAGTAGGGCGTCTCTGTCGGCTCCGGCGTGGTCAGGCCGATGAGGTTCAGGGCGGGCGTCGTCGTCATCGGCAGCGGGGGTGTCTCCGTTATGAAGACGCCCGGAGTTGTGGTCACCTCGCCGGGAACCAGCGTCGCGGCGTAGACGGGCGTCGTCGTGCCCAGGAAGACGGTCACCGTCGGCCGGGGCGTGCCCGTCTGCGCCGCCCAGTAGCTGACGCCGCCGAGCGTGGCCACATTTTCCACAAGACCCACGACGCCGCAGCCCAGCAGGCCGAGAAGGGCGACGATAGCCATCAGCAGGCAGCCGGGCGGCAGGGGTGGGCCGCCGAGGAGGCCGTCGCGGAAGATGCGGAGGAGGATCATTCCGCTTCTCCGGCCGTTGCCATAAGCGGCAGGAACGTCTGCAGCCTTACGGCGAGATAGTGGGTGGCCCAGGCGCGCGCCAGCGCGGGGTCGGTCGAGTCGCTGCGGAAAAAGGCCGTGTTGGCTATCGTCTCCGGCACGGGGGCATGGACGACTGCCTCATAGCTGAAGGTGCGGCTGTAGGCGCTGTCGTCGCCGAAGAGGACCGGGAAGAGATGCAGCGTCGTCCCGGCCGCGGGCGGCACGCCGCGCGGCGGCTGCGCGTCGCCGCAGCAGGGGGCGTAGGCATAGGTCGCACCGCGTTGCCCCAGCTTATCCTCAACGCCGATGGTGTAGCCGCGGGCGACCATCCCGGCCGGGTCGGAGACATTGTCGTAGATGAAGAAGGCGTGGCCGTCCAGCGCGCCGCCATCCAGAACCAGGGCGATGGCGTGCCGGGCGGTCAGGTCGGGGTCCGTGGCGTTCGGCGCGTCGTGCCACTGGGCGTAGAAGACGTCGTGCCCGGCAATGAGGCCTCTGAGAATCGCCGCGTGCCAGCGCCCGGCCGCCGTCATATCCACGTCTCGCCACAGGCCGGCCAGCAAGAAGGAAGGCGCGGTTGGGTCCGGTAGCCATTGGTTCTCGCCGTAGGCGGCCACTGGGGCGCTCAGCGCCAGGCCGTTGCTGGAGAGCGTTATCTGGTGCAGCGTCTGGCCGTAAAGGGTGAAGCGGTAGCCATTGACGCCCAGGTTGAAGGTTACGGTCACGTCGTCGCAGTCGTCGCCGGCGGCGACGAACGCAGCGCACAGGTTGGCCGCGCCAAAGTCCGCCAGGTCAAGGTAGGGCAGCGGCGCGCCGGCCGGAGCGATGACCGTCTCCAGTCTCCCCGGCGCCAGCTCGCCCTTCCAGCTCAGCGTGCGGGAAGCAGCGTTATAAGCGAGCCCGTCTGCCGGGTCGGGCACATAGGCCAGTCCTGCCGGTAGCGTGTCGACGAGGGAAACGGTGCGTGTGACGCTCTCCGTGTTGACCGCCGTGATTTCGTATCTGGCCGAAGCGCCGGGGCCCAGGAAGGCCGGGCCGGACTTGGTGATGGGAGCCAGAGACTGGCCGGCCGGGACGGCGCTCGCCCTACCCCATTCCGCGCCGGCGGGCATTGGCTCTTTTTCGGGAATAACGACCGGCTTCCATCCCGGCACGGCCGCGTCATAGACGGGAATCGTCTCTGTATACCGCTGCGCGGCGTCCGGTCCGGCCGGCAGCGGC
>JAAYYY010000503.1 GCA_012515125.1 Chloroflexota bacterium | reverse complement strand
TGCGGCGCGAGCGGCTGCCGTCCTGGCAGCCACTGCCCGGCATCGCCGCCGCGGGCGCGCTGGCTCTACTCCTGGGCGACCAGGTGGGCCAGACCTTTGCCGGCGTACCGCGGCTGCTCGTCGCGCTGGCCGGAGCCGCCATACCGTCGGCCATCCTGGGCGCCGCCGAGCTGGCCCGCGCCGGGCGCGACGCACACGAAACGGCGTTCGGCGACGAAACGGAACTCCGCGTCTAGTCAGGCTGACCCACCATTCCCATCACACCGCTGCCAGGCTGGCCGGCAGGCCCGCACAACGCGAAGGCGATAGTCAAAACGAGATTGGAGGACAGCCGATGGACTCCAGACGACACTTTTTCTTCATCCTGCTGCTCTTGCTCGCCGCAAGCTGCCGCGCGGCTCCGGAGGCGACGCCGGCCGGTCCCGCCGCCGGCAACGATGCAGCCGTACTCACGGCAGAACGGGATAACGTGGAACACGGCGCGGATGAGGCGGCTCTCGCCCAGGTGCTATCCAGCGTCCCTGTCTCGGCCGGCGAGTTCATCCGCATCAGCGGCGGCGGCGAAGCCGTGCTGGACTTTGGCGAGGCGCTGCGGCTGCGTCTATTCAACGACACCGAGATGCAGACGATCAACACCGCACCCGCTCCCGGCGCTTCCGGTGCGGCCTACGTCCTCAGCCTGCAGCAGGGCGGGCTGACAGGGCAGCTGGCCGGGGCCGGCGAATCAGCCGTCATCGAGACGCCCGGCGGAGAGACGATTACTATTCTGGGCACGCAGTTCTTCGTCGTGCATGATCCGGGCGCCGGCAAGACGACGGTCGGCAACTTCGACGGCTCTGTCGAGGTGGACGATGGCAGCGGCAGCTTCGCGCTCGACGCCAGCCGCCAGGTGACGCTGCCCGGCGGCGTGCCGGAGCCGCTGCCCGCCAGCTTCAGGCAGTTCGAGCAGCAGGCGCGCACGCTGGGGCCGGTGGCCGCCGTGGCTGCCCTCCAGCCCGAGCCGCCAACGCCCACCTTTACGCCGTCTCCAACGCCAACGGCAACGCCCACGCTGACGCCGACTCCCTCCCCGCCCGACCTCGTAGTCGCCGGCATCGAGGTGATTGGCGAGCCGCGCATCGAGACGCAGCCGTCGGCCATCGCCTTCATCCCGATCATCCAGGTACCGGTTCGCCTGACGGTAACCAACCTCGGCACGCTTCTCGCGCCCGCCTTCCAGATTGCCATCCAGGCCCGGCTGGAACAGCGCGACTCCCCGCTCTGCTTTACAGTCCCCGGCAACGCCGAAGAATGTTTTCCGGCGACCGATGGGCCGCTGCCCGGCGGCGAGAGCGTCTCCTTCGAGGGGCTGGTCACTGTCCCCGCAACGCTGGCGGGTAGCACGCTGCAGCTCGTTGGCGTGGCCGACTTCTGTGTGCCCGACCGCAACGTTCGGAACTTTTGCCAGGTACGGGAGAGCGATGAGTCGAACAACCAGTTCTTTGCCCCCGAGGTAACGCTGCCCCCGATTGAGGACGACGACGATGATGATTAGGAAGTCAGGGGCTAGAGGTAAGAGTAAGAAGGGGGAAGCTGGATGAGGTGGCTCTCAGCTTCCCCCTTCCATCGTTACCGTTACCCCTTCACCGCCCCCATCGTGAAGCCCGCCACCAGCCTGTCGAGGAACATGTTATAGACGAGGCCCACGGGGATGGCGACGATGACCGAGGCGGCGAGCAGCGATTGCCAGTAGAAGACGTCGCCGCGCACCAGCTCGATAGGCACGCCGACGCTGATCGTGCGGTTCGCCGACGACGAGATGAAGGTCAGCGCGTAGACGAACTCGTGCAGCGTCAGCGTGAAGGTGAAGACGATGACGGCAATCACCCCGGAGAGCGAGAGCGGCATCACCACGCGGAAGAAGGACGACATGCGGCTGTAGCCGTCCACCATCGCCGCTTCCTCCAGGTCGCGCGGTATCGACTTGAAGAAGCCCATCAACAGCCACGTCGAAAACGGGATGGAGATGGTCGGATAGACGAGGATCAGCGCCCACAGCGTGTCGTTCAGCCCCAACGCCACGACGACCCGGAAGAGCGGGATAAAGAGCAGCGTCGGCGGGATGAGGTAGACGAGGAAGATGGCGATGCCCGCCCGCTCGCCCCAGCGGCCCGTCAGCCGCGCCAGGCTGTAGGCCGCCGGCACGG
>JAAYYY010000502.1 GCA_012515125.1 Chloroflexota bacterium | reverse complement strand
GATCGTGGCCCCGCCCAGTGAGCTGCTCGCCCACCTGCCGCGCGCGCTCTTCCAGGGAGGCCTGCTGGGGCTGGTCACCGGGCTGGGCCGGGTCTGGTTGCGGCGCGAGCGGCTGCCGTCCTGGCAGTCACTGCTGGGCATCGCCGCCGCGGGCGCGCTGGCACTGCTCCTCGGCGACCAGGTGGGCCAGACCTTTGCCGGCGCGCCGCGGCTGCTCGTCGCGCTGGCCGGAGCCGCGATTCCGGCGGCCGTCCTGGGCGCCGCCGAGCTGGCCCGCCCCGGCCGCGACGCGCAGGAAACGGGGTACGGCGACGAAACGGAGCTGCGCGTCTAGTCAGACTGCCCCACCATTCCCAGCACACCGCTGCCACGCCGGTCTGCTGGCCCGCACGACAGGAAGGCGATAGTCAGAACGAGATTGGAGGTCAGCCAATGGACTCCAGACGACGCTTCTTCTTCCTCCTGGCGATCCTGATCGCCCTGGGTTGCCGCCTGTCCTCGGAAATGACGCCGGCTGCGCCCGAGGCCCGCGACGGAACGGCCATACTCACGCCAGAACGGGATAACGTCGAACACGGCACGGACGAGTCGGCCCTGGTCCAGGTGCTGTCCAGCGTCCCCGTCTCTGCCGGCGAGTTTATCCGCATCACCGAGGGCGGCGAGGCGCTGCTGGACTTTGGCGAGGCGCTGCGCCTGCGTCTGTTCAACGACACCGAGATGCAGACCATCAACACGGAACCTGCACCCGGCGCTTCCGGCGCGGCCTACGTCTTCAGCCTGCAGCAGGGCGGGCTGACCGGACAGCTAACCAAGGCCGGCGAATCAGCCGTCATCGAGACGCCCGGCGGAGCGACGATCACGATCCTGGGCACACAGTTCTTTGTCGTCTACGATCCGGCCACGGGCGAGACAACGGTCGGCAACTTCGACGGCTCTGTCCAGGTAGACGACGGCAGCGCCAGCTTCCCGCTCGGCGCCAGCCGCCAGGTGACGATCCCCGGCGGCGTGCCGGAGCCGCTGCCCGTCAGCTACGTGCAGTTCGAGCAGCAGGCGCGTTCGTTGGGGCCGGTCGCCGCCGTGGCTGCCCTCCAGCCCGAGCCGCCATCCCCAACGCCAACCTTTACGCCGTCGCCAACTCCCTCCCCGCCCGACCTCGTGGTCGCCGGCATGGAGGTGATTGGCGAGCCGCGCTTCGAGTCGCAGCCGTCGGGCATCGCCTTAGGCCAGGTCATCCGGGTGCCGGTGCGTCTGACGGTGACCAACCGGGGCACGCGCCCCGCACCGGTCTTCCAGGTTGGCATCCAGGCCCGGCTGGAGCAGCGCGATATGCCCCTCTGCTTTGCCGTCGCCGGCAACGCCGAAGACTGTTTTCCGGTGACCGATGGGCCGCTGCCCGGCGGCGAGAGCCGGACCTTCGAGGGGCTGGTCAGCCTGCCCGGGGCGCTGGCGGGCAGCACGGTCCAGCTCGCCGGCATCGCCGATTTCTGTGTGCGCGACCGTAACGTGCGAGATTTCTGCCAGGTGCAGGAGAGCGACGAGACGAACAACCAGTTCTTCGCCCCCGCGCTGGAGCTGCCCTCGCCGCCGGCGCCCGATCTGATCATTTCCAGCATCACCAGTACTGATGAGATTTTCCGGCAACGGAACGGCGAATTTGCTGTGCCCGTCGCCGTCACCGTGAGCAACGTGGGCGGCATGCCCGCCGAGATATTTAAGGTCTCGACTGAAGCGATCACCCCGAACGGCCAGTTTCTCTTTCCGTTCACGGTGGGCGGGCAGCAGGACGTCTGGTATCCCTTCACCAGCGCCCCGCTGGCCCCCGGCGCGAGCGTCACTTTCCAGGGCATCGTAACGATCCCGGACCGCTACGCCGGCCTGATTGTGCAGTTGCTCGCGCTGGCCGATAGCTGTGCCGCCGAGGAGTTTGCCGAGCCAACCTGCCGCGTCGTGGAAGGCGACGAGGAAAACAACTGGTCAACCGAGCTTAGCGTGCGCCTGCCCGTTATCGTGGATTAGGGGTCGCCGACCGTCCTCTTTCGGACATATGCGAAATGCGAGTCGCTACGCTGGCAGCGATGTAGCGCGATTTTTCAAATCGCCCGGTGCGACGCGATTTGAAAAATCGCGCTACAGGATGGGTGCTTCGCGGAAATGCCCCGCAAATGCCGCTAGTTGTAGGGGCGGGTTTGAAACCCGCCCCTACGATGCGCCGTCAATCATAGTCCATCAAAGAATCAGACCAAACACCGTCCAAAATCACCCCTTCACCGCGCCCATCGTGAAGCCCGCCACCAGCCTGTCGAGGAACATGTTGTAGACGAGGCCCACGGGGATGGCGACGATGACCGAAGCGGCGAGCAGCGACTGCCAGTAGAAGACGTCGCCGCGCACCAGCTCGATGGGCACGCCGACGCTGATCGTGCGGTTCGCCGACGACGAGATGAAGGTCAGCGCGTAGACGAACTCATGCAGCGTCAGCGTGAAGGTGAAGACGACGACGGCAATCACCCCGGAGAGCGAGAGCGGCATCACCACGCGGAAGAAGGACGACATGCGGCTGTAGCCGTCTACCATCGCCGCTTCCTCCAGGTCGCGCGGTATCGACTTGAAGAAGCCCATCAACAGCCACGTCGAAAACGGGATGGAGATGGTCGGATAGACGAGAATCAGCGCCCAGATCGTGTCGTTCAGCCCCAGCGCAACGACGACCCGGAAGAGCGGGATAAAGAGCAGCGTCGGCGGGATGAGGTAGACGAGGAAGATGGCGATGCCCGCCCGCTCGCCCCAGCGGCCCGTCAGCCGCGCCAGGCTGTAGGCCGCCGGCACGG
>JAAYYY010000501.1 GCA_012515125.1 Chloroflexota bacterium | reverse complement strand
GAGATCCGCGAGCTGGGCGAGGAAGGGCTGCGCCCGCCGGCCATTGCCCAGAAGCTGCGCATCCATCCCTTCGTCGCCGGCAAGCTGCACCAGCAGTGCCAGCGCTTCACGTTGCCGCAGCTGGAACAGATCTACAGCCATCTGCTGGACACCGACGTCGGCGTGAAAACAGGGCAAACGGAGATGACCACTGCCCTGCATCTGCTGGTCGCCGGGCTGGCAGCGTAGGGCGCGTCGGCTGGTGGTGGGCCTGGCGCCTGGCTGCCAACCAGAAAAGACTCAGTGGCCGGCCGATAATGAGCGGAAACCGGGTCACAACCGAAGAGAACCTGACCATGAAATCGCGCTACAACCTTCTGCTGTTCCTCATCCTTGCGCTACCCGCCCTGGCCTGCAACCTGGTCAACCAGCTGGTCGAGCCGGCGCCCACCTTTGCGCCGCCGCCCACGGCCGATACCCAGCTTCCCGGCGAGGCGACCTCCGACCCAATGGCGACGCCTATTGGCGGCAGCACGCCCCAACCCACGACCGAAGGCGAGGCCAGCCCGACGCCCGTCGCACTCGGCGATCTGGGCCCGCCGCCAGAGGACGCCGTCGCCCTGGCCGACTGGCTGAACCAGGCCTACCAGGCGCGCCCCGACATTCTGCCGCTCTGCGGCATATTGCGCGAAGCGGCCTGGATGCCGCCCGACGCCGCCTGCGATCAGGCCGATCTCGACGGCGAAGAGCCGCCCGAGTGGATTCTGGCCCTCTATCTGGAGCCAACGCCCGACCCGGGCAGCGCCGATAGCATCCAGGGACCGCCAGGCGATATCTGGATCGTGGGCGCCACCGGCATCGTCTACCGGATGCTCGGGCCGGAAAGCGCAGACCCGTTCGGCCAGTTCCCGGAGCTGGTTGCGCTGGACGATCTGACCGGCGACGAGCAGGACGACGCCATCGTGCGCTACGTGACCTGCGGCGCCCACACCTGCTACAGCAACTACGAGATCGTCAGCGCCCACGGCGGCGCCATCCGCAACGTAATCGACGTTGACGAACCGGCCGTGCCGGAAATGGCCGACGTGATAAGCATGCCCACGGTCCAGCAGGAGCAGGTTATCGACGCCACGGACGACGAGCTGGCCGACTTCGTCATCAGCGGCGGCCTCATCGGTTCGGCCGGGGCCGGCATCCAGCGCCCCTACCGGGAGGTCTGGGCGTGGGACGGCACGGCAGTGACGCTGGCGGAGCGCGAGTGGGAGGACACCGGCTACCGCGTCCACCGGCTCTACAATGCCAACGCCGCCTTTGACGAAGAGGAGTACGACGAGGCCCGGGCTCTATATGAGTCGGTCATCGTCGATCCGGCGCTGCAGGAGATGGCGTTCATCGCACCGGCCGAAGAGGTGCGCGCCTATACGCGCCAGTTTGCCGGCTTCCGCCTGGCGCTGCTACCCCTGCTACGCGGCGACATCACCGAGGCGACCCGCTGGCAGAACTGGCTGGGCCAGGAATATGCCAACAGCCCCCTGAGCAACGCCGCCGCGATGCTCATCGAGACGTGGCAGCAAAACGGGAACAACCTGCCGGCGGCCTGCGACCAGGTATCGAGTTATCTGGCAGGCCAGGCCGATGTAACCGGACCGCTCGAAGACATGGGCTACGGCAACCCCACGCTCGTCGCCGAAGACGTCTGCCCCTTCTGATGTTTGAGGGCCTTCGGCGAAGGCCCTTTTATTCAGGCTACTACTGCTCGTCTATCCCCTGGAAGAGGTCGCGCTCGATCGTCCCATCGGGCGCGGGTGGATAGGCCCGGATGAAATATTCCATGCTGAAGAGCCGTTTCTGGAACCAGGTGGGCAGGCTGGAGGCAAAGCCGCCGCCGCCCTGGCTCTGGTGGTGGCTGCTGGCCTCGCGCTTTTTCTCCCAGTAGGGAAAGATGTTCAGGCGGGCGTGGAGCCGGGACAGGGGCTGCCCAAGCCGGGTCATGTCGATATCTTCGTTGCGCCCAATCCGGGATGGGTCCTGCCCGCGTAGACGCATGATCGTCGTGAATACTTTGATCCAGCGCCTGGGCAGGGAAGAGTAGTACAGGCGCATGGGCTGGTAGGGGGCCGGTCCAAGGTGTGGATACTGCTCGGGATCGCCCGCCGCGTGGAAGGCGCGCGTCGTTACGTCCCAGGCCATAATGTGGTCGGGATGGTAATAGCCGCCGGTCTCATCGTGCGTGATCACCACCTGGGGCCGCAGCGTGCGGATCAGCCCGACAATGCGCCCTGCCACCTCCTCGCGATCAGCATTGATGAACGCTTCCGGGTGCAGGTTCGCCGGGTCGTCGATATAGCCGGAGTCGCGATAGCCGAGCATGTGCAGCCTGACGCCGAGCACGGCAACCGCTGCCTCCAGCTCCTGCCGGCGCACCTCCGCCAGCCGCTCGCGCTGTTCCTCGTAATCGGCCACAACCGAGCCTGCGGCGCCGTCGGTGGCGATGGCGACGTGAACGTCCACTCCTTCGGCGGCATAACGCGCCAGAGTCCCCCCTATCCCAAACGATTCGTCGTCGGGATGGGCCAGTACGGCAAGTAATCGTCTGTCACTCATGAGCTAATGGTAGTGAGGATTCTGCCGGTGAAAAGTCTTCATCATGGGCACCAGCGGCACTTCGGGCACAGAGGCCAGAGGATGACGCACGCCAGGCAGGACAAGTAGCTGGCCCTCGGGCAGGGCGCGGCTGAGCCGATGTGCTTCCGGCAGGGTCACCAGCTCGTCGCGGTCGCCCACACTGACCAGCACCGGCGCCAGAACCTGGCGGAGCATGCCTTCCGTCAGGCCGGCCTCACCGAGCCGGGCGACGAGATCGCCCGCCTGCCGCACCAGACCACGCCAGCGACCGCCGCCATGCTCCTCGGCAAGCTGGTTGGCATAGCCGGGCGCCTTTTCGGCCATCCTGTCCGGATCCAGCTGCTGGCGCATCCTGGCGACCGCTTCGCCGCTCCAGTAAAACTTCGTCGCATGGAGCAGCAGCGTACAGACCCGGCGCGGCTGGCTGAGGTGCAGCATCAGGCCCAGGTAGCCGCCCAGGCTGTAGCCGGCGACGTGCACCTGCTCCACGCCCAGGTGGTCGAGCAGGCCGGCGATGTCCTGGGCCATGCGCGCCGGCTCCAGCGCGGGCTGTTTGTTCTCGGAACGGCCGTGCCCGCGCAGATCTATGACGATGACACGAAAGCCGGCCGAAAGCGGCTGGACAAAGCGCTGCCACTGGCCGAGCGAGCCCAGCAGTCCGGGCAACAATAGTAACGTCTCGCCGTGCGCAGCGCCGTGGACCTCGTAGTTGATGGCGGTGTCGTCGTCGGCTGTCCAGACGGGCATGATGCTCTCCTTCCTCGTCGCGGCGTAGCTATCCCAGCGCCACAACCAGCGCGATGGCGTGGGTGGCGGTATTCGACAGGCTGATGGACCACTCCTTCAGCCCCAGGGAAGCTGCCAGCGCAGCTGCCCCATTGTGCAAGAGCAGGTGCGGCCTGCCGCGGCTATCACATATGACTTCGATATCCTTCCAACTCACGTCGCCGATTCCGGTGCCCAGGGCCTTGGCGGTCGCCTCCTTCGCGGCGAAACGTCCGGCCATCCGGTCGTACCGGCCCCGGCAATAAGCCAGCTCCTGTTCGGTAAAAAAACGCAGGCGGAAGCGCTCGCCGTGCCGCGCATCGGCGCGTGCGATCCGGTCGATCTCGATCAGGTCTACGCCCGTCGCCAGCATTCAGTCCTCCACCACCGTGCCCGGCAACGGCAGGGGCGGGCCGGCGACGGCGACGGCGAGCTGCTCCGTGCTCCAGTATTTCTGGGCCGCCGCCTGCACCCGTTCGGGCGTGATCTCTTCGATCAGGCGCTCGAAGCGCTGCAGGTAATCCAAGCCGAGGTCAAGCAGCTCCATATCGGCGATGATGCTGGCAAGGCCGTCGTTGGTCTCCAGGCTGACCGGCAATGAGCCGGTGCGATAGGTCTTGTTATCCGCCAGCTCGTCCTCCGGGACCAGCTCATTTTGCATGCGGGCGATCTCGTCGAGGATACTTTGGCGCGCCCGATCCGCGCGGTCCGGAGCGACGCCAGTAGCGACGTACCACGGCGACGGCCCCAGCCCGCCGCCGAGCTGGCTGTAGACGTAATAAGCCAACCCCTGCTCCTCACGCACGTTGGCGCCCAGCCGGCCCATCATACCAAAGACGCCAAGGATCGTGTTGGCCATACTGAGGTCGAGGTAGTCGGGCACGGCGCGCGGCGGTCCTGCCAGCCCCAGGACGAGGTCCGACTGCGTTTTGTTGGGCAGGGCCACGTAATCTTCGATGGTGACGACGGGGCGGGCGGCGGGCGGCGCGGGCGGTGGCGGCGCGTAGGCATCGTTGCGCCAATCGCCGAGGGTGGCCTGCACCCGGCGCACGGCGTCTTCCGCTTTCACCGCGCCGACGACGATTACAGCCATGTCTCGGGGGCCGTAGTGGCGGCTGTGGAATTGCACCAGATCCTCTCGGCTGATGGCGGAAATCGTCTCGGGATAACCATAGACGCTGCAGGCATAGGGATGATCGCCATAAAGCAGCTCGCGGAAGCGCAGGCTGGCCATCTGGCGCGTGTCGTTGGCGCGAATCTGCAGTCCGGTCAGCGCC
Source organism: Chloroflexota bacterium (assembly GCA_012515125.1). Classification (GTDB taxonomy): domain Bacteria; phylum Chloroflexota; class Anaerolineae; order Promineifilales; family Promineifilaceae; genus JAAYYY01. The sequence goes on along the minus strand of JAAYYY010000501.1, from coordinate 14,726 downwards.
TCACCGCGTACTTTTTCCACTTCCTCGGCGGGAAAGGTAGGATTGCGCAGGGCATCGGCAAGGAGATCCAGAACCAGATCGAGGTCCTCGGCCAGCGCGCTGCCCGAAAAATCGGTGGTATGGCGCCCGGCGCCGAAATCCAGCGTGGCGCCCACAGACTCCAGGGCTTCATAGATACTGGAGAAGGAGTGCTGGTGTGTGCCGCGCAGCAGGGTCGAGGCGACAAAATCGGCCAGCCCGGCCTGCGACCGCTCCTCGCTGAGAGCGCCGGCGTGTAGGTAGCCTTCCACGACAACGGACTCGGCGGCGAAATTCTCATAGGCGAGGACGATAATCCCGTTGGGCAGCACCTCCCGGTGAATGGAGTCAGGCCCAGGGTAACTTCTATCTAGCATGCATTTCTCCTGATTTTCCCACATCTAGGCGGCGCGACGAGCCACTACCAGCGTAAAATCGTCCCACCGGGGCATGTCGCGGGCAAACTGCTCGACGGCCCGGGCCACTTCGTCGACTATCTCCTGGACGCCGGCGCGGGCGTTAGCGGCGATTACCTGGCGCAGGCGCTCTTCGCCAAACTCCTCCATCTCTGGATTCACTGCCTCGGTGACGCCGTCCGTGTACAGGACGAGCAGGTCCCCGACGCCGATCGTCATGCGATGGCCGGGTAGGGTGATCTCAGGCAGGACGCCCAGGGCAATGCCGTTGCTGTCCAGCGTGGAGAATGACTGTGTTTCGACGCAGTAGCAGAGCGGCGGATTGTGGCCGGCGTTGCAGTAAGCCAGCTCGCCCGTCTCTGGACTGAGCAACCCATAGAAGGAGGTCAGGAACAGATCCGTCTTGCTATCCTGGAGAAGCAGCTCGTTGGCCTTCTCCAGCGCCGCGGCCGGCGAACGGTCGCTGATGGCGACGTTACGGATCGTCGTCCGGCTCATGGCCATGAACAGCGCCGCCGGCACCCCTTTGCCCGTCACGTCGGCGATAACCATGCCGAAATGGCGGGCGCCCTCCTGCGGGCGCTCCACCCAGAAGAAGTCATAGAAATCGCCGCCCACCTGCCGGGCCGCTTCATAGCGAGTAGCAATCTCCCAGCCGGGAACGGTGGGCGCGGCGGACGGCAGGATGCTCAGCTGAATCTGCCGCGCGACGGCAAGCTCCTCCTCCAGCCGCTGGCGCTGGATCTCCTCGCGGTGCAGGCGGGCTTTCTCGATAGCCAGGGCGGCCTGATTGGCCATGAGCTGCAGGAAACGCATCTCATCATCCTGCAGCAGCCTTAGCTGGCGCATGTCGGCCACCAACGCGCCAATCGACCGGCCATCGGCAATCAGGGGGACGATACCCGCGCTGAGAAACCCTTCGGCCGGTAGCCAGTTGGCCATCCACGGCGCTTCTTCACGTATCTCCGCATCCTCGAGCACGATCGGCTGCTGGGTGCGCATCACCAGTCCCGATCCGCTGCGATCGTCGGCCGGCACCCGTCTCTGTTCGGCGACCGGGTCAGAATACCAGCCGGCCGCCGCGTAGAAGCGAAGATAGCTAGGGTCATCTTCGTCGGGCAAGAGCACCGCGCAGGCGTCCATCTGCAGCAGGCGGCGCACTTCTTCGACCAGGTAATTCAGCAGATCGTCGAGGTCGAGCCGGCTCAGAAGCTGGTTGGAGAAGTCCAGCAGGGAAGCCTGTTCGTGGACCCGCCGCTCGTGGAGCATGTCGAAGAGCCGGGCCCGCTCGAGGGCGACACCCATCTGGCTGCCGACGTTGGTCAGCAGGGCGAGGGCGCGGGGGCTGAAGGCGTCCCAGCTTGGCGCGGCCACGTTGAGAATGCCCAACACCTGGTTCCCGGAGCGCAGCGGCGTCGAAGCGTGGACGGTCAGTTCCCGGCGGTCGCCGCTCACGACCGCGAGGCGGCTGCAGGTTACCTCGTTGTAGGCAGCCGTCAGCTTGCCCTTCTTGCACAGCGACTGGCACTCACAGTTTCGCTTCCACGCATCGGCGCTATCCAGCGACATGGCCGGTGGAAGATTGTGATGGGCAACCAGGGTGAACTGCTTGCCCCACCACTGGTCTGTATCGCTCTCGTCGTAGAGAAATATCCAGCCGGTCTCGAGACCGACGACGTCGATCAGGCGGCCCAGGGCCCGTTCCAGCGCCCCACGGACGTCGGCGCTCTGGTTAAGCGCGCCGGCGATCTCGTTGAGCGTCTCCAGATCTTCGACAACCGAACGCTTATCGTCGCTGGCCATTTGTGCAGGCATCAACCCCCGTTCTCACCGTTAAGCGGCACATACCAGCCGACGGTGCGCCGGGATGGCCGCAGGTACTGCTGGCGCACGCGCTCCACGTCGTCCAGGGTAACGGCGTTTAGCTGGTCGAGCGTTTCCTCAAACCAGCGGTAATCGTGGGCTACCATCTCCGACATGCCGATCATCTGCGCCTGACCCGTCACGCTTTCGCCGGCCATGACAAACTGCGCCTTGGCCCGTTTCAGCGCCTTATCCAGTTCGGCCTGGGTGATCGGCTCTGACGCCAGCTCGGCAATCGCTCTGTCCAGCGCCGCTTCAATCTCCTGCAGGGAGCGCCCCGGCCGGGCCACGGCGCTGATGCGATAAAGATACGGGTCCACCGTAGGCGTCATGCTACCGCCGGCGCTGGCGGCAAGATCACTGGCGACCAGGTGCCGGTACAGCCGAGAGCTCTTATTTGAGCCGGCGCCGGCAAAAAAGCCGAGGCTGCTGCCGCCGGCAAAGGCCGCATTCAAGAGGACCAGGGGATAGAAGTCGGGATGGGTCGCTTCTGGCGCGCGATAGGCATGGACCAGGTAGGCGGCGTCGCCGGGCCCTTCGACCACGACGCGCCGCTCGCCCCTCTGTTCCGGCTCCGGACGCACCGTGGGCGTGATCGGCTCGCCCGGAGCGATAGGGCCAAATTCGGCCTCGATCTTCGCCAGCATCGATTGGGTTTCAAAATCGCCGACGGCGACGACGACGGCGTTATTGGGCACATAATGGGCGCGGTAATGCTCAAAGAGATCATCGCGCGTCATCGTCTCCAGATCAACCTCGTCTCCAATGATCTCATGATGGTAGGGATGAACGCGGAATGCCGCCGCCGTCAGCTCCTCCTGCAGCAGAAACATGGGCCGGTTCTCATACATATGCCGTTCGGAGAGAATGACCGTACGCTCCGAGGCCACTCCCTCGGCATCAAACAGGGCGCCCGTCATCCGGTCCGACTCCAGCTGCAGCGCGAGGTCGATATGGTCGGCGGGAAGCGTCTCGTAGTAAGCCGTAAAGTCGATCCAGGTAAAGGCGTTGAAGCGGCCGCCCAGGCGAGCCACCATCCTGTCGAGCGATCCCGGCGGAAATTCGGGCGAGCCCTTAAACATCATGTGCTCCACCCAGTGTGAGGCGCCGGTACGCCCCGGCTTCTCATTGCGGCTTCCCACGCGATACCAGACCCAGAAGCTTGTGACGGGTGCGTGATGCATTTCCTTCAAGACAACTGTAAGGCCGTTGTTAAGTTTCGTCCTGTACACTGTTGGTGTCATAACTTCTCCGGGATACTGGCAATCTGAAAGGAAATTATAGCCCTTCGTATTGATTAACAAAAATGGCTGGAAAGGCGACTGCAGGGCAAAACTTCGTCTTCATCACTATTGACAATTATTACGATCCCGGTGAATAATTCTCATACCTTCGCGTCGCCTGCCTCGCTCTCTTGCCATAACGGATCAAGGTCAAGGTCCTCTACCGTTGGTGTTGCGCAGGCGCTCCAGTCTTACGATCTTATCCATAAGGAGCAGTGCTAAGATGCAGTCTCGACTATCAGAACAGGACCCAGATGTTCAGTACGAAGCGCCTGCGGTCATATACGAAGGTAAGCTGACCACGCGCGCCGGTTCCGCTCCGAGGGACAATCCCTTTGACTTTGATCCGGCCGGCTTCGATCCCAGCTTGCTCTTCGGCGATAGCATTTAATCCCTGGCGGGTGGGATAACGGCCAGCTTTCGGTAGGTAGAGAAAGGGTATCCGCAGGATACCCCTTTCTTCTATTTAGGGAGCAGACCGGGACCGGGCAGGGGCCAGTCGCGGAAGTCGGCCAGGCAGTTGTCGCTGTCGCGCCAGTAGGGATAGCGCTCCAGACTGTGCCCAGAAGCGCTAAGCAGGGGACAGCTAATTACCTGCGGGTGGCTGCCACTGCCATAAGCGACAACGTCAACAACCACTCCCGCCGGGTTCCGCAACAAGATTTCGTCGCCGCTGTTGCCCAGTTGTAGCAGCGCTGCTGAATCGCCCCACGCAGGATCGTCCGGCAGGTCGGGTACACGGGGGTCACTACCGTAGATTTCGAAGTCGGGGAGCCGCCCATATGCAGCTTCAAAGTCCGCGGCACTGAAGGCGACGACCAGCGTGCCCTGCGGCGGCAATATCGTCCCTGCGGGAAAGCGGCGCACGTCTTCAAAGTCTTCGGGCACGACCGCATCACCCAGCCGCCAGTTGCTCAGATCGAAGGGGCGGCGGAGAGGGTTCACCAGCTCGACGAACTCGGCCGCGTCTGTTCCCGGGGGATCGTAGACCACCTCGCTGATCAGCACGTGCGGCGGCGGCCCGGACACCCGCGCAGAGATCACCGGCAAGTATTGGCGATGAGGCCAATCGAAAACGAAGAGGCCGGAGAGGTAGGCATAGAGCGCATCTGACTGGATTTGCAGGGCGACTTCCCGGTTGCCTTTATGGGCCAGCTCGCTCCCGTTGAGGCTGCCGACGTGCACCCAGCCCCGGCCGCCGGCCCGCACGAGTATCATCTTGTTGTGCAGCCCCAGGCCGGTCGGGTTGGCGAGCGCACAAGCCAGATCCAACCGCTCGGCCAGCGCCACGCCATTCACATAGGCGCAGGTTTCGGCGTTGGCACCGTCGTCAAAAAAGCTGTCCAGGAGCAGCCGCACGCGCGCCCCGCGCCGGGCCGCCGCCAGCATGGCTTCCAATCGTGGGTTGGGATCGCTTGTGCTATCGCCTGTCGCCCCGCCCCAGTGCGCGGGCTCGCTTAGCTGTTCGACCAGAATCTCGTCGCCCGCGCCCGCCGCCTGAAGCATGGCCATCACCCCGACGCCGTCGTGCAGGCTGCTCTCAGGAGCCTGAATTAGCTCCATCGGAAATGTGCCCTGGAAGACAGCGGGCGCCGGGTAACGTATGGTGTAGGTGATGCCGCCGGTTACGGTGATGGGCCGGAAACCGGGAGGCGGGGCGCCATAGATCGAATCGCCCGCCTGCCAGCGCCGCAGGTCACTATGCTCGGCGGGCGCGAGATCGTCGGCGATAATCGCGCCGGCCCGGGCCAGCAGTTGCGGCGCGTTGGTCGCCAGAACGATGCCCCGCCGCCCCCACGTTCCATCGGTCTTGTCGTCGTCCGGCAGGCTGTGGGGGCTGAGGTTCTCGCTGCTCACGACCAACACCTGCCCGTCCACGATCATAAATTTGCCGTGCAGATAACGGTATCGATCGTGGATGGCCGCTTCGTCGTCGCGGATCATAAACCAGCAGGCACCGCCGGCCAGCTCCAGCTGCATGCAGGCCCAACGCTCCTGATCTTTCAGGCCAGCGGGCGGGTCGCCTTCCAGCAGCACGGCAACGTCCACGCCGCGCCGGGCCGCGGCTGTCAGGGCAGCCGCCAGCGTGGCGTGTTCAAAGGTGAGGCTTTCGATAGTGATCTGCTGCTCGGCCCGGGCAATCGCATTAAGCCAGATTGTCAGCGCGTTGTCCGGAGCAACGCCTACGGTAATCACGGCAGTCTCAGTCACCTGCAGGGGAACGAAGAAGCGGTCCAGCTCCCAGCCGGGGTATTGTACCTTGCGCCCGCCCAGAACATCGTCCGGCGTCTGCGCCCAGTCGGCCCGGCTGTCGGTATCCGGGACGCGCTGCCCCGTCTGCGGATCGGAGCGGCGGTAGAGGATCTGGCCTTCGACGGCAAAGAGGCCGCCGGCCCTGAAAGGCTGCACCGCCGCACCCTGCCACCAGGATTGGGTAACGCTGCCCGAACCATAGACGAGCCCGTCGGCCACGCGGCTATCGGGCAGGATAAGCAATACCTCGTCGCCCTGGTTGGCGAAACCGGGCCAACCGGTGGTGATAATGTCGGGCGCAAAGCCGAACTGCCGGCTGAATGCGGCGCTGTCGCGGGCGATCCAGGCTGTACTGCCGGCGTTCACCTGGGCCGTGGCCGGCAGCTCAACGGTCGTGCTACCGTCGCCAAGCTTCCAGCCGGCCAGGTTCATGGGCAGGGCTGTGAGATTGACGATGCGGACGGCCTCGTCGGCGTCGTTCCGTTCGTAGCCATCATAGAGTACGGCATCGATCAGGATGCCAGTTGAGATCTGCTCCGCCTGTACTGTGTCTGGCAGGCCGCCGTTTTCCGCCGCAAAAAGCTGAAACTGCCAGAGCAAAAGCAGCGGGACGCCCAGCGCTGCCAGCCCGATCACCCACCGCAGCCTACGCATCAGACCCTTCCTGCTCCCGAACGCCACCCTCACACCCTCAACCGCCGCCCATTTTCCGGCAACTACCGGAATAAATCAAAAAGCCCCCGGGCTTCGTGCCGGGGGCTATCTATCGCCGTGTCTGCCGTTATTCCTCGCCGCTGTCGCCGGTAATCAAAACTGAAACGATACCCGCGTCTTCGGTTACGGTCACATTCACCCGACCGCCGTCCAGGGAATAGCCGAGAATGACCGTATCTTCGAAGATCATCTGCTCCTCGTCGGCGTCGTAGCCAAGGGCCGCCATCTCGGCCTCATAGAAGGCGATGACGTCGTCCAGCGGCGCCTCTATCTTGTAGCTAGTGAAGCCCATCATCGAGGCCAGCTCCGTTGCTCCTTCCATAACGGGATAGTCGCTGCCCGCGTCGGCACACTCTGCCGGTGGCTCGATGACGAACGGCGCGTTCACGTCGGTCACGTTGTACTCCATGTGGATGGCGCTATCTTCCATTTCGCCGGTATCGAAGAGGTCGATCTTTCCGGTGCCGTCTACGATCATGCGGACCACGTATCCCAGCTCCTGCGAGATGTAGACGTGGCCTTCCATATCGTCCAGCCCTTCCTCCTGTTCCGCGTGGCTCTCGTCGAAGCGGTAGTGGTAAGTCGCCACGCCGTCAATCGTCTCTTCACCCAGATATTCGGCATCCTGGATCTCCCCCAGAACGTCCTCCGTCTCGATGACGCCACTGAACTCGTCGGCCGTACCGCCCTGCTCGTCGGCTGTACCCGCCAGACAGCCAAGGCCCGGGAAGACCGTATAGGACTGGTCGCCAATCTCCGTGAAGGTGAGTGTCTCTGCGCCCATCATCTGGTCGGGCAGATCGCCTTCAAGGGTGACGACGACCTCCGACGCACGTGGCTCAGTTACCTGTGAGGTCTGGATGCGCATCACCCCGCCCCTGATCTCCACCCCCTCCGTTCCTTCATAAGAGAGGGTGATGTCCAGGCGATAGCTGTCGAAACCCTCCAGGTTTGTATTCATGTCCTCCAGATCTGGAAACTCAGGCGCCTCGGCCGGCGGCCCCGATTCCGGGGACTCCTCAGGTAACTCCGCGCTTTCCTCTACCTCGTCTGCCGTCTCGCCGGCCGGTTCGGGCGTCCCGTCGTCGCCGCCATCCGTCAATCCGCAGGCCAGGGCCGGAAGGCTGGCAAGCAGAAACAATACTAAGAGCCAACGTAATGAATAGAATCTCTTCACCTCTCACTCCTTTGCCAATAGACACAAGGCAAAAAGCGTGGAGGGGTCCTCAGAGGCAACCCTCCACGCGCTCTGCCGGATTCTCGGCGTAGTGATACGCCTTCGGCTATTCCAGCGTGAAACTCTCCCCAACAGCGATTACGATGGGGCGAACGTCTGTCTCCTGCCGCACGCGCTCGGCCCACGCATTGGGGTCCTGTGCAATCAGAGGCCACGTGTTGTAGTGGCCCGGAATGACCATACGAGGCTTGATATAGTCGAGGGCCTGGAGGGCGTCGTCTGGCCCCATGGTATAGTTGTCGCCAATGGGCAGGACTGCGAGATCGATACCGTCAGCCCCGCCAATAAGCGCCATGTCCGAGAAGAGCGCCGTATCACCGGCGATGTAGACCCTTCGGCCCGACGCCGCGATCACGAAACCGGCGGCATCACCGCCGTAGCTGCCGTCTGGCAGGCCGGAGCTGTGCAGGGCCCGCGTCATGGTCACACGGCCAAAGTCGAAGTCGTAGCCGCCGCCAAGATTGAGCGCATGTGTCTTGTCATGGCCCTGGGCGTTCAACCAGTTACAGATCTCGAAGTTGGCGATGACCAGCGCGCCTGTCCGTTTCGCCAGAGCGACGGTATCGGCAATGTGGTCGCCATGCCCGTGCGTCTGCAGGATAAAGCTGGCCTCGACCTCGTCCGCCGTCACTTTCGCCGCCGGATTGTTAGGCGAGAAGAAAGGGTCGACCACGACCGGAACGCCGTCAATGTCTAGCGCGTAGGTGGCATGCCCATGCCAGGTAATCGTGATTGCCATAGCATCCTCCTGTTGAAAAGCGCTTCCTCAGTTACTGCCCGCCCCACCATCCAGTATAGCCAGTGCCCGACAGAAGCGCCAAACGAAAGGGACGCCACCCCGGGCGTCCCTTTCTACAACAGTGAGGAGGAGAAAAAGGGTGGCCTATGAGCTGAGGCCGAGCCGCTGCGCCGCCTGTCGGCAGAGGCTCGCGCCGCCGGCCTGCAGCCAGGCCTGTAGCGTCGGACTATCTGTCCGGCCCGCCTGAATGTCTTCGTAGATGCCGGTGCTCCACCGGAAGTAACGCTGGGTTTCGTCGGCCCACTGGTCCCTGCTATTGCCGGCGGCGACGTGACCGCCATTGTAGCCGGCAAAGGCACGGCCGATGTCCCCGTTCGTCTGGTTCAGCCGCTCGACAAAGTAGTTGATCCCGCGCCGGGCATTGGTGTCTGGATCGAGAGAATCTTCGCCGGCGGCAAAGTGGAACGGCATCACCTGGAAGAGACCCTGCGCGCCGGCATGGGACACGGCCTGCGGATCCCCACATGATTCGATCTGCATGATGATGGCCGTCAAGTTCGGGTCCACCCCGAACTCCTGCGACCAGGCGACAATCTGTGGCTCCCAATGTTTCACCTCGGCGGTGAAAACGCTGGATATCCCCCCAGAGGCGGCTCCCTGCGGAAGAGGCACCGCTACCGGCTCCACCTGCTCCGCCGCCTGCGTCTGGACGGCTGCGGATGCGTCGGCGACGACTACAGCACCGTAATCGTCCTGGCCCGGCAGCACTTTGACCAGAAGTGGCACGATGAGAAGCAGGACGACGCTCAGGATCAGGAGCATCCGGGCATGAATCGACGCCAGAGGCGAGCGCGGCGCAACCGGCTCCGGCAGCAGCGGGGTATGAACGTACTCAATTCTCTGAAAATACGGGTCAAAGGTTGCCATCGGCGGCGTTCCTAGTTACGGCCACTCGGACGGGCGCTAATGTTCTTGTTTGGGCGGCCCGGAATGGGCGGGCGCTGGCGCACACGCGTGTTCTGGCGCGTCCGGTCGTTGGAGCCGGCGTTGGTTGTGGCGCGGCGCTGAGATGGGGCGCTGCGCAATGGTATATCGGCCGCCACCTCGTCGTCGTCAACCGGTCGCAGCCCGGGGCGGCTGCGGCTGGCGCGGCGCTCGTGGAGGAAGGCAGGGGCGTCTTCGCTCAGCTCCGGGACTTCCTGGCGCACGAGCGTCGGCTGGGGTTCGACAATAGCCGGACGGACGGGCCGTTGCTGGCGCTGGCCGGGGCCCAACAGGTTACGGCTGCGAGCAGGCCGACGCACAGCCTCACGCCCATCGCGCACGCCGAACTCCAGAAGGTGCTCGCCTGCTACCGTCAGAGCGCCGATGAAGAGGATGCGGGTCAGCCAGACCAGAACGGCGACGAAGACCGGCACGACGTGCAGGAGCTGGCTGCGGCTGAGAACCTCGTTGCCAAACTGGTGGTTGAGCAGCGTCAGGGAGACGGCCCACCAGGTCATCAGGGCGTTCATCGTAGCGCCCAGAAGCCAGGCGCCCATGAGGAACCAGACCTCGCGCGGCTCTTCATCGCCTTTTTCCGGGGTGAATAGGCGGACCAGCCCGGCAAAGTCGATGGCGCAAAAGGCAATCGCCAGGATCGACGCCCAGCCGATGCCGGCAAAGGTCACCTCGCCCAGCACGTTGCGCAGGGCATACCGGGTCGTGTCGAAGTTGAACAGCTCAAAGGCGATCAGGGCCAGCACCAGTATGGCGCCAATGGCGGCGCGCCGTGGAAAGCGCACACCGTACAACGCCAGCCGCCCCGCCAGACCACTGTCGAAACTCCCCTGAAGTACACTCTGCCTCATCATCTTACGCCTCCTCAGAATGGCTCCGCCAAACGCTTTCTGCGCTGGCCTGATAACAAATCGCCGGCACATCCGCCGGGGTTTAGCAATGCTGAACCCTGCCGCTCTCCCTGGCACTGGAGGGGCAGCCCCGGCGAGGGTCGCGGCTCGCCGGGGCCGCCGATGGGAGGGTTAGAACAGTTGTTCTAATTGGCAGAATAGCACATCTGTTCTGATTAGTCAAGCATTTTCCAGTATCTTTTTGGGTCGTTTTGAAGGAGAAAACGGCGGGATGGGTCAGGTCAGATGGGACTTAACGGCGATGCCGACCTCGTAGGGGATGCCGGGGATGGAGGCGATCTCTTCGGCCGTGGCCTTGCGCAGCTCGTCCAGCGAGCCGAAATGCTCGAGTAGCAGCTTGCGCCGTTTCGGCCCTACACCGGGCACGCTATCCAGAATGCTGGCCGTGCCGACCTTCGAACGGCGCTGGCGATGGCCTGTGTTCGCAAAACGGTGCGCTTCGTCCCGCACCCGCTGGACCAGGTAGAAACCTTCGGAGCGCTCTGGCAAGCGGACCGGCAGAGGGCGTCCGGGCACGAACAGCTCCTCTTCCTGCTTGGCGAGCGCAGCCACCGGCACCTCTTCGGTCAGGCCAAACTCCGCCAGCACCTCCTGGGCCACGGCGAGCTGGCCCTTACCGCCGTCGATGAGCATCAGATCGGGCAGCAGCGTCCAGGCGGTCTCCTTCTTCTTGCGACCGATCTCCGCCAGATCGTTCAGCTCGCCGGAGACCGAGTCACGATGACGCTCGAAGCGCCGGCGCAAGACCTCGCGCATGGCGCCATAGTCGTCGTTGGTCACGGACTGGACGTTGAAGCGGCGGTAGTCCTGCTTGTAGGGCACGCCCTGCACAAAGACGACCATCGAGCCCACCGTTAGCTGGCCCTGAGTATGGCTGATGTCGTAGCCCTCGATCCGGGCGGGCGGCGTGGGTAGGCGCAGCGCATTCTGCAGCTCGTCCATCGCCGTCACGTAGCGCGAGCGGTCGGTGCTCCACTGCTGGCGCAGCGCCGCCAGCGTATCGTGGGCGTTCTTCGCCGCCATCCGGACCAGCTCCCGCTTCTTACCCCGCTGCGGCACGTGCATCACGACTTTCTGCCCGCGCTTCTGCTTCAGCCACTGCTCGATGATACGGGCCTCTTCCACCTCGTTGGGCAGTAATACTTCCTTCGGAATGTGCGCGGCCTCGTCATAGAACTGGGTCACGAAATCCTGCAGCACTTCCTCGTCGCTGGCGTGATCCGTCCCTTCAAGGAGGAAATACTCCCGGCCGATCAGCTTGCCGTGGCGGATGAAGAAGACCTGCACGCAGGCGTCGCCCTCATCACGGGCGAAGGCGATCACGTCCTGATCCGTGCCCGACACGTCGATCACCTTTTGTTTGGCCACGACCTTGTCGATGGCCTGAAGCTGGTCGCGGTATAGGGCGGCTTCCTCGAAGTCCAACGCCTCTGCGGCGGCCTGCATCTTCTGCTGGATCTCCTTGATGATGCCGTCGGAGCGCCCTTCGAGGAAGTCCATCAGCTGCGCAATCATGGCCCGGTACTCGTCCTTGGAGACGGCGCCGATGCAGGGAGCGCTGCACAGCTTGATGTCGTAATAGAGACAGGCGCGCGCGTCATTACCCGTAATCGTCCGGTCGCAGGTCAGGTAGGGGAAGATCTTGCGCAGCAGGTCCAGCGTCTGGTGGACAGCCCACACGGACGTATAGGGCCCGAAGTAGCGGGAGCCGTCGCGGACCATCCGGCGGGTGACGGTGACCTTCGGGTAGGGGTCAGCCCAGTGCACCTTGATGTACGGGTAGCGCTTGTCGTCCTTCAGGCGGATGTTGTAGTGGGGCCGGTGCTTCTTGATCAGCGTCATCTCCAGCAGTAACGCTTCCAGCTCGGAATCGGTGGAAATGACTTCGACGTCGGCGACCCGGCGGCGCAGATGCAGCGTCTTGAAGGAATCGACGTTCTTCTGGAAATAGGAGCGCACGCGCGAGCGCAGGTTCACCGCCTTGCCGATGTAGAGGATCGTTCCTTCCTCATCCTTGTGAATGTAGACGCCGGGACCGGTAGGCAGGTTCTTTAAGATTTCACGGACGCGTTCGGGTGGTTGGTAGGCCATCTTCAGTTCGTTGCACCAATAACTGCAATTAGAACGATTGTACCAAAGAATGATAAGAACCGGGTAATTGTTTGCACCGCAGGCCACAGCGCGGACAATGACTTTATGCTACAGCTCCGGCTCGACGAAAGTACGCCGCTCCCACTCTACCGCCAGCTCTACAACCAGTTACGCACGCAGATTTTGGATGGCAGGCTGGCTTCCGGCAGCCGCCTGCCGTCCACGCGCACGCTAGCCGGGCAGCTGGGCGTGGCCCGGGTGACGGTGAAACAGGCCTACGAACAGCTCATAGCCGAAGGTTACGTCACCAGCCGGCCGGGCGCGGGCACCTACGTCATCGAAAGCCTGCCCGCCCCGCTTCCGCGCGAAGAGCCGTTCCGGCCTCATCTCTCGCCGTGGGGACAGCGGGTAGCCAGAGTGGGCAGCCGGCGGCGAACAGGACAGCGCACCCTTCCGGCGGACTTTATTGACTTTGGCTTCGGCCGCTCGTTCCCGCACATCTTCCCCTACGACGTCTGGCGCCGTCTGCTGGCCCGGTACCTGAGCACCGACGACGTGATGCTCAGCCGCTACGGCTCGGTCGCCGGCTTCGAGCCGTTACGGGCGGCGATTGCCAGTTATCTGCGGCGCTGGCGGGGCGTACGCTGCGCGCCCGAGCAGGTCGTCATCGTCAATGGCGTGCAGCAGGCGCTCGACATCCTCGCCCGGCTGCTCCTCCGACGCGGCGACAGCGTGCTGGTGGAGAACCCCGGCTACACAGACGCTTATGCCCTTTTCCGGGTACACGGCGCGAATCTCGTGCCGCTGCCCGTGGACGACCACGGCTTTCCGGTGGAGGCAATCCCGCCGGAGCTGGAGGCGCGGGTGGCCTTTGTCACTCCGGCGAACCAGTTCCCGCGCGGTGGGGCGATGCCCCTGGCCCGCCGGCTGGCGCTCCTGCGCTGGGCGCAGGAACAGGAGGCGCTGGTCCTGGAAGACGACTACGACGGCGCGCTGCGCTACGCCGAGCGCCCTCTCGCGGCGTTGCAGGGGCTGGACCAGCGCGGCCACGTCCTCTACCTGGGCAGCTTCTCCAAAGTCCTCTTCCCGGCGCTGCGTCTGGGCTACGTCGTCCTGCCGCAGGCGCTGCTCAAGCCGTTCATCCAGGCCAAAGGCATTGTCGATCGTGGGGCGCCGACACTCACCCAGGCGGCGGTAGCCGATTTCATCACCGAGGGGCACTTCGACCGCCACCTTCGCCGGCTGCGGCGCGTTTACGGGCGGCGGCGGCGTATCCTCGCCGGCGCGCTGCAGAATGAGCTGCCCTGCGCCGTGACCTTTTCTGCGGAGCCGGCCGGGCTGCACATCATGCTCAACCTGCCCGCCGATTATGACGAAGCGAAGATCGTGCGCGATGCCGCCACAGCCGGGGTCGGCGTCTACCGGGGGGCAACCTACCACCTGCAGCCCGATCCGCCGCCTTCCATTCTGCTGGGCTTCAGTGGGCTGAACGAGCAGCAGCTCCGCGAAGGGGTGCGCCGGCTGGCGAGCGTGCTCTGCTGATTCTCCTTCTATCGCCCCGCCTCGTGCCAATCGAACAAATGTGCTATAATCCGGTTATGAAACTGCGCCGCAAGCGTAGCCCCAGCATCGACTGGAGCGAAGTCCTACTCGAGCAGATCCGCCTGGCGAAGCTGCCCGAACCGCTCCGTGAGTACCGCTTCCATGCCGATCGCCAGTGGCGATTCGACTTCTGCTGGAAGAATCACGGCTATCTGATCGCCTGTGAGATTGAAGGCGGCATCTGGATGCAGACGGAGACCGGCCGCAGCAAGGGCCACGCCCACCCCGAACGGTTCGAAAGCGACTGCGAGAAGTATAACGAAGCGGCGCTATATGGCTGGCTCGTCCTGCGCGTCACGCCGGAGATGGTGCGCGACGGGCGGGCGCTGGACTGGATCGAGCGGGCGCTGCTAGTCGATTGACGACGCCGTCTCCTCCCCAACCCGTTTTCCCTCTCCCTGCTAATTCACAACGCGACAAGCGCCTGCAGCAGGAGCAGGGTCGCCATACCCGATAACAGCGTCCACAGAATACTGCGCGTGCGCCAGGCGACGACGATGGCGATTAGGCCCGCAATAAGCCGCGCGTTGGCCGGCGAGATGAGGAGGCTGCCTTCCACGACCAGCAGGTCGGGCACGATCAGAGCCACCAGCACGCTGG
>JAAYYY010000500.1 GCA_012515125.1 Chloroflexota bacterium | reverse complement strand
TCTCTACGGCTGCGACGCACCTTCTATGGATGCCGTGGACAGCCAGAGCCTGCCGGGCCATCACGCGCTGCAGGCCAATGGCATCGCCATTCTGGAGGGGCTGGATCTCAGCCGTGTCGAGGATGGGTTGTATGAGCTGGTTGCCCTGCCGCTCAAGATAGCAGGGGGCGATGGCAGCCCCGTGCGGGCGGCGCTGCGCGGGTTGCGGGCCGGATGAGCGACAGCCTGGACAGCGCCGACGCCCGCAGCCGCGACGAGCGTGATGTGCTGGCGGCCTTCCGCGAGCGCTTCGTCGTCGCCGAGGAGGAGCTGATCTATCTCCTGGGCAACTCGCTAGGCCGGCTGCCACGAGACACAGCCGGGCGGCTCCATGACCTGGTCGGCGTGGAGTGGGGCGAGCGGCTGATCCGCGGCTGGAATGACGGTTGGATCGGCTTTCCGCAGGCCACTGGCGATAGATTGGCCGGGCTGCTCGGAGCGGAGCCGGGCGAAGTGCTGCTGGCCGATTCGACCTCGGTCAATCTCTACAAGCTGGCGGTGGCGGCCCTGAGGGCGCGGCCCGACCGGCGCAGGATTGTCACCGACGATCTGCAGTTCCCGTCGGACCTGTACGCGTTACGCAGCGCGATGGCGGCTGCTGGCGATGGCTACGAGCTGCACATCGCGCCCTCGCCCGATGGCTGCTACGGGCCGGTGGAGGCGCTGGAAGCGGCCCTCGACGAAAACACGGCGCTTCTGGCCCTCTCCCACACCGTCTTCAAGAGCGCCTACACCTACGATATGGCGGCGCTGACGGCCCGGGCCCACGCGGCGGGCGCGCTCGCGCTCTGGGACGTCAGCCATAGCGTGGGCGTGTGGCCCCTGCAGTTCCGCGCCGACGGCGTGGATCTCGCCGTAGGCTGCACGTATAAATACCTGAATGGCGGCCCCGGCGCGCCGGCATTTCTCTACGTGCGGCGGGAACTGCAGGAGCAGCTGCAGAATCCGGTGGCAGGATGGATGGGACAGGAGCAGCCCTTTGAGTTCGAGCTGAATTACAGGCCCGCCGCCGGGCTGCGCCGCTTCCTCACCGGCACCCCGGCCGTACTCTCGCTGCTGCCGGTGGCGTTCGGCGTTGACCTGGTGCTCGAGGCGGGTATCGAGCGCGTGCGCGCCAAGTCCGTGGCGCAGACAGAGTATCTGATTGCCCTGTGGGAAGAGCAGCTCAGGCCGCTTGGCTTTGAGCTGCGCACGCCGCGAGAGGCAGCGCGCCGTGCCTCGCACGTCGCCCTCGCCCATCCCGAAGGCTGGCGTATCGCCCAGGCGCTGCAGGCGGAGATGAACGTCCTGCTCGACTTCCGCCGGCCGGACAACCTGCGCCTGGCGGCTGCCCCACTCTATACGACGTTCCAGGAGCTACACGCAGCGGCGAGCCGGCTGCGCCGGGTAGTCGCGGACCGGCTCTACGAGCGGTACTCGCCCATTGTGACAGAGACAAAGCCAGTCACCTAGCCGCTCTGCAGCGCCGGCCGGGGGTAGGAAGATTGTCATCTCCGCCGAAAGTCGGATAAGAAAATGTCGCTTTATGCCGATGAATCGGCTAAGCTTGGCCCCTACATTTGGGAAGTGGAACTAGAACTATGGCAACCCTCGAACCCATCTTGACCTCTGAGTATGACAACCGGCGCTGGCACTTTGACTGGATCGTGCCGGCGTTTCTCCATCCCCGGCAGACGATGGCCCGTGTGGCGGCTGCCGACCGCGGCCTCGCCAGCACGCCGGTGCTGCTCTGGCTGATTGCGGCGGTCCTCGTGGCCCTGATCACCGGCTCCATCCACGCGGATGCCGCCGCGTCCGGGCAGATTCCCCCGCCGCCGGAATATTACACGCCAGAACAGCAGGCCCAGTACCAGCAGGCAATGCAGGCGACGAGCGGCCCAATGTTCACCTACGTCCTGCCGGCCCTCGTGGCGGCAGCCGGCGTGGTCGCTTACGTCCTGCTCGTGGCGATGTTGCTGCATTTATTCCTGACGCTGCTCGGCGGGCGGGGCAAGAGCCAGCAGAAGCTCAACATCGTCGCCTGGGCCAGCATGCCGTTGTTACTGCGCGCCGTCGTTCGCGCCGCCGCGATGATGAGCACCGGCAAGCTCATCGCCTACCCGGGCCTTTCGGGCTTTGCGCCCGGCGGTGAAGGCATCGTGCCCGTGCTGGTCGCCGCCCTGCTGTCGGCGTTTGACCTCTACCTGCTGTGGCACGTAGGGATGCTCGTCGGCGGATTGCGTATCGCCGAGCGCCTGCCGCGCACGCGGATCTGGGTGGCCGTGGTCGTGACCCTCGTCATCGTCCTCCTGCTCGGCGCGGTGCCGGAGCTGATCGCCGGGCAACTCGGCGACGTGACCTTTACGCGCCCCTTCCTCTACTGAGCGATGGCGGCGCTCATCACGACGCGGGCGCTGCACAAGCGCTTCCAGATGGGCCGCAGCGTGGTCAATGCCGTGAACGGCGTGGATCTGCAGATCGAACGCGGCAGTTTCTGGGCGATCATGGGGCCGTCAGGCTCGGGCAAGAGCACGCTACTCTACCTGCTCGGCGGGTTGGATCGCCCCACCTCCGGCCATATCGAGGTGGCGGGCAAGAGTCTGGAGGCGCTGGACGAGAATGCGCTCGCTGTCTACCGGCGGAGCACTGTCGGTTTCATCTTCCAGTCCTTTAACCTGATCCCCAGCCTGACAGCGCTGGAAAACGTGGCCTTTCCCATGCGATTCGCGCATACCTCGCGCTCCGAGCGACGCGCCCGTGCTCGCGAGCTGCTGGAGCGCGTAGGGCTGGGCGACCGGATGAACCACCGGCCCACCGAGCTATCGGGCGGGCAGCAGCAGCGCGTGGCCGTGGCCCGCGCGCTGGTGAACGACCCGGAGCTGATCCTCGCCGACGAGCCAACCGGGAACCTGGACAGCAGCAGCGGCTACAGCATCATGCAGATCCTGGCCGAGCTGCACCAGGGCGGGCGCACCGTTCTGGTCGTCACGCACGACCCGCGTATGCAAAGTTTTGCCTCCGAGACGGCATTTATGCTCGACGGTCAGGTCGTCGATGCTGAGACTTATGCCCGGGCGACGACAGCCTTTGCTGCCACTGCCGGGAGCGAGAAAGTATCATGAAACAGGTGTCGATTGTTTTCTTTGTTCTCCTCATGCTGATTGCCGTACGGCCCGCCGTAACCCAGGAGACCACGCCGGCAACCGCAACGTTGGCTTCGCTGGCTGCGCCCAACCCGCTCGCGGTGCAGCCGGCGTCTGTAAGCAACGCCACGACGACCGAGCTGGTCGTGACCGGCACCGGCTTTGTAGACGGCGCTGCCGTCGTCATCGAAGGTTACGGCGCGCTGGCGACAACCTTCGTCAGCGCTCAAATGCTGCGCGCCGAGCTGCCGGCCGGCGTTCCCGCAGGGGTCTATACGGTCCGCGTCGTCAACCCCGACGCCAGCACGGCGGCCCTGCCCAACGCGCTGACGGTGACGAATCCTCCCGCCACGGCTCTGCCAGACGTCACGGCGACGCCCGAGCCGACGAGCACGCCGCAGCCGACGGCCTTCCTGCGCCCGGTGATAGTCGTCGCCTCCTATGGCGCCAGCTCAGCCGAAATCACGCCGGGAACGGATCTCGACTTCGAGATGACGCTGACCAACGCGGGCCAGGCCACGGCGACAAACATCATCGCTACGTTTCCGGCGGGCGATTTTGTAGCCCGGGCCACAGGCGGGGTGCGGGCCATCGGGACGCTGGGCTCCGGCGAGTCGTCGCGCTTCTGGCAGCCGTTGAGCGCCAGCCGGGACCTGGCGGGCCGGAGTACCGGCGTGCTTGAAGTGCAGGTGAGCTACACCGACGTCAACGGCACGGCGTACAACGAGACATTCGCCCTCACCTTCCCCGTGGTCCGCACGGCGTCGGGCGGCGCCGCGCCGACGGCCACCTCAACGCCCACGCCCACTCCGACCGCGACGAGTGGGCCGCCCCTCCGCCCGCAGCTCCTGATTGCTGACTACGAGACTGACCTGGAAGCGCTCGAGCCGGGCGCTCAGTTCGAGCTGACTCTGAACGTCCGCAACCAGGGCAGCGCCGATGCACGGGGCATCGTCCTCATCGTTGGGGGCGGCACGGTCAGCAGCGGCGGCATCGGCGGCACGCCCGAGCCCGGCGGTGGGGTGAGCGGCTCGGGAGGTGAGTTCGGTACGTTTGCCCCGGTCGGCAGCAGCAACGTCCGCTCGCTGGGCGATCTGTCCCGGTCGCAAGGCCTGGAGGCGAGCGTGCAGCTCATCGTCAACGGCACCGCCGAGCCGGGGGCCTATCCCGTGGTCGTCAGCTTTGCCTATACTGACAGCGGCGGTAACAGCTACAAGGACGAGCAGGTCATTACCCTGCTGGTCTACGATCGCCCGCAGGTAGAAATCAACTTCTACATGGAGCCGATGCCCCTGACCGCCGGGCAGCCCGGACCGCTGCCGCTGCAGCTTACCAACACCGGCAAGAATACCGTCATCTTCGGCAACTTCAGCGCCACGGCCGAGGGCGCCCAGATGAGCAACAACAACATCTTCGTCGGCTCTCTGGAGCCGGGCGGCACCTTCCCGCTCGACGCCGTTGCCTTCCCGGAGCAGCCCGGCACACTGGTCCTCGAAGTGGGCGTGGCCTATACTGACGACTTCAACCAGCCGCAGGTCATCACCAAGACGCTGGAGCTGGAAGTGATGGAGATGCCGGAGATGCCGCCGGAAGGCGAGCCTTTCCCTGGCGGCGAGATGCCGCCGGAGGTGATACCGGAGGCGCCGGAAAGCTGGCGTACGAAGCTCTGGCGCTTCTTCCTCGGCATGGTCGGCCTGAGCAGCGGCCCCGTAGCACCCGCCGGGGATAGTGGGATGCCGCCCTTCGGCCCGGAGATGCCACCCGTTGACGACGGCAATATAGTGCCCGGCGGGCCGTTCCGGGGCTAAGGACCGGCACTGTGTTTGCGGAGTAGCTGCGCGATGAGCCTCTTCGACTTTTGGAGCCTGATTATCGACAACCTCGCCCGCCGGAAGGCGCGCGTGGCGCTAACCGCCGTGGGCGTCGTCATCGGTACGGCTTCGGTCATCCTGCTCGTCAGCCTCGGCATCGGCCTGCAGAAGGACGCCACCGAGCGCCTGGGCGGCGGCAGCAACCTGACCCTGATCCAGGTCTGGCCCAATTACGAGGGGCCGCCAAGTGCGGACGGCAGCATCGTACCCTCGCAGCTCCTGACTGACGATACGGTCGCCCAGATTCAGTCCATGCCCGGCGTCGCCGCCGTCGTCCCCTGGGACGGCTTTCGCGGCTGGGGCTTCCTGACGGTCGGACGCCTTGAAGGCGGAGGCGGCCTCTACGGCTACGGGACAGCCGATCTGGCCGACATTGGGGTGAAAGTAGACCAGGGCACGTCCCGGCTGGACCGTGGGACAATTGTTCTGGGCGGCATGATGGCCCAGAATTTTTACGATCCCAGCAAGCCTATGGACGGGCCGACCCAACCGCCGGACCTGCTTGATAAGCAGATAACGCTGGTCCTGGTCAAGTGGTCGGAAGACGGCACGGAAGTGCGCAAGAAGGTGCCGCTGCGCGTGGCCGGGATCCTTGCCCCGGGGATGAACGACACCGACTGGAGCATGTACGTCAACCTCGACGACATGAACCGCTACAACGCCTGGTTCAACGGCAAGCCAATCAATCACGACAAAGAGGGCTACAACGGACTGATGGTCAGGGCCAACGACATCGACGTCGTCGTGGACCTCTCCGACCGCATTATCGACATGGGCTACCAGGCCTGGACGATGGCCGAAGCCGTGCAGAGCGTCAGCAGCTTCTACACCGTCATGCAGGTGCTCCTGGGCAGCATCGGCGCGATTGCCCTGCTCGTCGCCGCCATCGGCATCGCCAACACAATGGCGATGGCGATCCTGGAGCGCACGCGCGAAATCGGCCTGATGAAGGCGGTGGGGGCCACCAACCGCGACGTGCTGACCGTCTTCCTGGGCGAGGCGGCGGGCATTGGCTTCCTGGGCGGCGTGGGCGGCGTTATCGTCGGCTGGGCGCTGGGCCAGGTGCTCAACGTGATCGCGCTCGCCTACCTCGCCGGGCAGGCCGCGTCGATGGGCACGCCCCCGCCCACCACCGCCGTCGCCACGCCGACCTGGCTGCCGATCTTCGCCGTCGTCTTCTCCACCGTCATCGGCTTCCTCTCCGGCCTCTACCCGGCGCTGAACGCGGC
>JAAYYY010000499.1 GCA_012515125.1 Chloroflexota bacterium | reverse complement strand
TCGGCCCCAGCGGCTGCGGCAAGACGACCACCCTGCGCCTCATCGCGGGCTTCGAGCAGCTCGACGGCGGCGAGATCACCATTGGCCCTGACCTTGTCGCCGGGCCGGGCGTGCACCTGCCGCCGGAACAGCGGCGCATCGGCATGGTCTTCCAGGATTACGCCATCTTCCCCCACCTGAATGTGGCGCGAAACGTCGCCTTCGGGCTGCAGGGGCGCGAGCGGGCTGATGACGTGGCCCGCCGCACCCGCGAGCTGCTGGCCCTGGTCGGCCTGCCCGGCCTCGGCGAGCGGCTGCCGCACGAGCTATCCGGCGGGCAGCAGCAGCGCGTCGCCCTGGCCCGCGCTCTGGCCCCCGCGCCGCGCGTCCTCCTGCTCGACGAGCCGTTCTCCAACCTCGACGCCGCGCTGCGCGCCGGCGTGCGCGCCGAGGTCCGCGACCTGCTCAAGCAGGCGGGCACGACCACGCTTTGGGTCACGCACGACCAGAGCGAGGCGCTGTTCGTCGGCGACCTCGTGGGAGTGATGAACGCCGGCCGGCTGGAGCAGATCGGCACGCCCGAAGAGGTCTACCACCAGCCGCAGAGCCGCTTCGTCGCCGCCTTCATGGGCCAGACCGACTTCATCCCCGGCCGGATGGCGGCGGCGGGCGGCGCGGATACGGCGCTGGGCCGCATTCCCGTCCAGGCCAGCCTGCCCCCCGGCGCCGCCGTGGAAGTGGCCCTGCGCCCCGACGACGTGGATTTTATGCCCATCGACGGCGCGCCCGCCCGCGCCGCCAACGCCCGCATCCTCTCCCGCCAGTTCCTGGGCATCGCCTACCTCTACCAGCTGGCGCTCGACGGCGACCTCGTCGTCCATAGCTGGCAGCCGCACCAGGTGGACGTGCCAGCCGGAACGCCCGTCGTGGCGACGCTGCGGCCGGGGAATGTGGCGCCCGCTTTTAGCTCTAAGCTATAAGCCGTAAGCAATAAGCCATAAGCCTTTCTGCTTATGGCTTATTGCTTACGGCTTAAGGCTATGTTATAATGAATCCAAGTAAAGAATGATTATAGGCTAACCTGTGAGAAAAGTGTAAGTGATGCCTGAAAAGAAAACAGCGGCGAGCCTGGCAAAACGGCTGCGCGAGAGCGGGCTGCGGCTGACCCCGCAGCGGCTGGCGATTTACGAGGAGCTGGTGAGCCGCGACGACCATCCGACTGCGCAACGGCTCCACCTGGACCTGGCGCAGCGTTTCCCGTCGCTCAGCCCGGCGACGGTGTACAACACGCTGGAGGTGCTGGTCGAGCGCGGTCTGGTGCACGAGCTGGGGGAGGCGGGCGACAGCGCCATCCATTACGACGGCGACGTCGAGCCGCACCTCAATCTCGTCTGCACGCGCTGCCACCGCATCGACGATCTGCACGACCCGGCGCTGGCGGGCCTGTATGACGGCCTCGCCGAGCAGTCCGGCTACCAGATACGCGGCGCGCGGCTCGTCTTCTACGGGCTGTGCCCGGCGTGCCAGGAGGCCCAATCGTGAGGGAGCGGCGGCGTCTCGCCGGTCCCCCATGCCAGCGAGACGCCGCTGCTCCACGGAAATCATAAGCAATCATACCAATCAGAAGAATCACAGCTCAGACAATGACTGACCCTGACCAGACCCACAACCATATTGACGACGACGACCTGGCCTGCGTGGAGCTGCTGGCGGACGCCGCCGCCCGCGAGCCCGGCATCGTCAACGTCGCCCTCGACCGGGAAGGCGAGTCGGTGCGCTTCCAGTACGACCCGGCCCGTAGCGGGCGCGATGACGTGGCCCGCGTGGCCGCCGGCATTGCTCCGGAGCTGGGCCGCCGCTGGAGTAGCTGCACGATGCTCATCGACGGCATCGGCGGGCGGGCCTGCGAAAGCTGTGCCCTGGCCCTGGAACAGAAGCTCGCCGCCATCCCCGGCGTGCGTCGCGCCAGCGTCAGCTATCGCGGCGGCGCCCTGAGCATCCACTACGACCCCGGCGCCCTCTCCCCGGCCGAGCTGGAGAGCCACGTCGAGTCGCTGCGCATCCCCCGCGC
>JAAYYY010000498.1 GCA_012515125.1 Chloroflexota bacterium | reverse complement strand
GGTCGCCGTTCTCGAACGTATAGCTGCTCATGACGCGCGGGTAGCCGTAGGGGTAGGCGAGCATGAAGACGACGCCCAGCTCGTAGAGCGCGCCGTCCTCGTGCGTGAGCACGCCGCCGCCGGAGCCATGCCCGCGCTGGTTGTCGTGGTTGTCCACGAAGACGACCGCCTCCGTGCTCGGCAGCAGGAGCGCCGACTCGCCCAGGTCGCGCAGGCGAGCAATCGTCCCCTGCCGGAAGACGCGGCTCAGCTCCTGGCCATAGCCAAACTCGGCCACGTCGCCGATGCTCGTGTATTCGTCGGCTGTAATCGGCTCGCCCGCGCCTTCAATCACCTCCTGAAAGATGTACGGCTCGCCGGGAAGCTGGCTCAGGATGGTGGCGATCTGGTCCGGGTACATATGTTTCGCCGCGTCGATGCGGAAGCCCGCCACGCCGAGGCTGAGCAGGTCGCTCAGGTAGCCGACCACCTTCGCGCGCACGTCCTCCTGCCCCAGGTCGAGGTCCGCGAGGTTCAGCAGCTCGCAGGTGCGCACCATCTCGGCATCGCGGTAGTGGGCGATGTCGTCGTTCGCCGCCAGCCCGCAGTGGTAGAAGTCGTCGAAGCTGTACAGCCCCGGATATTCATAATGGGTGAACGCGGTTCCGGCGCTGCCCACGCCCTCTTCCATGCCGCTCATGTGGTTGATGACCGCGTCCACGTAGACGTCTACCCCCACCGCCGCGCAGCGCTCGACCATCTCGGCGAACTGGGCGCGGTCGCCGCTGCGGCTGACGAGCTGGTAGCTGACCGGCTGGTAGCGCTGCCACCACGGCTGTTCCGGCAGCACCAGATGCTCCTGCGGCGGGCTGACCTGCACCGCCACGTAGCCGGTCGGCCCCAGGAAGTTCTCGCACTCCAGGGCAATATCCGGCCACGTCCACTCAAAAAGGTGGACCATGACGGTGCGGGCCGGCGGCTCCGGCAGCGTCACCGGCTCGGGCGTCGCGGTGGCCGCGGGCGCGGGCGAAGGCAGGGGAGCGGTCGCCGTTGCCGGTTCCACCGTCGCCGTCGCCCCTTCATTATTATTCGCCGCCTCACAGCCCGCCAGCGCCAGCACCATCAGAACGAAAAAGATGAAACGGGACAGGGTAGCCTCCGGGTAGCTATAAGCAATAAGCAATAAGCCGTAAGCCAGAGGCTTACGGCTTATTGCCTACGGCTTACCGCTTCAGATCATTTCCACCAGCTCCACCAGCTCCAGCGACGGGCGGGTGAGCACGGCGTAGGCCGGCATGCCCAGCCGGTCCCAGAGCGTGAACGGGTCGATGCCGCTCAGCGGCGCCAGCAGCAGGGTGAGCACCGTGCCGTGGCTGACCACGCCGACGGTGCGCTGCGGATAGGCGCTCATCAAATCGTGCAGCGCCGTCTGGAAGCGCGTCAGGGCGCGGGTCGCCGTCTCGTGGCCGAAGACCAGCGCGTCGGGCTGCTCGAAGAAGCGGTGTACCAGCTCCAGAAAGGTGTCGCGGTCGTAGTAGGGAATGGCCGTGCGGTCGTGCTCGTGCAGGCCGGGCCAGAGCACGTAGGGCAAATCGAGCGCCCTGGCGATGACCTCGGCCGTGTGCACCGCCTTCCGCTCGTAGCTGCTGAAGATAATCGAGGGCCGGTATGGGGCCAGCCGGGGAGCCAGCGCCTCGGCCTGCTTCACCCCTTCCGGCGCGAGGGGCCAGCGCTGCGCGTCTACCCCATCTACTGGCTGGCTCGTGCAGTGGCGTATCAGAATCAGGTATTGATCGTCGTCTGGCATCGGGCCTTCCTGTCAGTTGTCGTGTGATTCCACCTTGCGTCGTTGCCCACCCATTGTAGCGCAAAGTCGGGCTAACGGATACTTGCTCCTGAACTGTGATTTTCATGATTGGCTGATTGACTATGATTCCGGCGCCGGCGAAATAAAGGGCAGAACGATCGCGGGCATCCCTGCCCGCCACTTCCCCGCCAGGCGTGCGGGCGGGCTTCAAACCCGCCCCTACCAACCCCTGACCACTAGCCACTGACAACTGAACAGGGTACAACAGTCCCCATGACCGACGAAAAAGTGATCTTCTCCATGAGCCGCGTCAGCCGCACCTTCCCGCCCGGCAACCGGCCCGTTCTCCAGGACATCAGCCTCGGCTTCTACTACGGCGCGAAAATCGGCGTGCTCGGCCTCAACGGCGCCGGCAAGAGCACGCTGCTGCGCATCATCGCCGGCAAGGACCAGGGCTACGAGGGCAACGTCGCCTTCTCCCCCGGCTACAGCGTCGGCCTGCTGGAACAGGAGCCGGAGCTGGACGACGGCAAGACGGTGCGCCAGGTGGTCGAGGAAGCGGTGCAGCCCATCGTGGACAACCTCGCCGCCTTCGACGCCATCAACGAGCGCTTCGCCGACCCCGGCGCCGACTTCGACGCGCTCATCGCCGAACAGGGCCGGCTGCAGGACTGGCTCGACCATCACGACGCCTGGAACCTGGACTATAAGCTGGAGCTGGCGATGGACGCCCTGCGCTGCCCGCCCGGCGAT
>JAAYYY010000497.1 GCA_012515125.1 Chloroflexota bacterium | reverse complement strand
TGAGCGTCTGGCAGCGGCTGGCGGCGGCGGGCAGCCCGGCGCTGGCGAACACGATCAATCAGGAGCTGGCGAAATACGACAACCTGCAGGCATTCGTGGGCATGACGTTCGACGAATGGGCGCTGGCAATCGGCGTGCAGCCGCCGGGAACCGTGCGCTACCTGCCGGTGATCGGCCGCTAGCCGGCTGGGTTCAGGGCCTTCTGCGCGTTGCGGAAGTAGACCTTTTCGAGCACGTCTGGCGGCAGGAACAGGCCGTAGATGTTCCAGCGACCCTGGCCCGGCACGTCGCCCAGGCCATAGGGAAAGTACTCGTCGTCGGATTCCAGGAAGCGAAAGTAGCGCCGGTACCAGGCAGGGTCCGGGCCCATGTCGGTGCCAAAGAGGATGCGATCGGCGTGCTCCAGAAAGAAGCGCCGCGCGGTGTAGGGCTGCCGCCCCAGCTCGCCAATGCGGGCGCTGATGTCCACGTAGAAGTTGGGGCAGCGGTGGAGAAGGGCGCTGACCCAGCCCAGGTTCTCGGCATAGCAGCCGACGTGCGCGCCGATGAAGGTGGTCTGCGGATGGCGCCCGACGAGCCGTGCCAGCGCGTTGACCAGGCTGTCGAAGGAGGGGTGGGGCGGGCTGGGAAACTGCCAGTCGGGATGGGCATGCAGCTCTTCCCAGCGCTCGTTCGTCTCGTCCAGGGGATCAAAAAAGGCCACCGGATCGGCGATGTGAATGAGCACAGGCCAGCCCAATTCCCCGGCCGTCTGCCAGATGGGATCCAGGCGAGCGTCATCTATGCTTACGAGCGCGCCGTGGTGGTCGCGGACGGAGAGGCCAAAGGGCTTCCAGATTTTCAGTCCCTGCGCGCCCCAGCCGGCCTGCACGCGCAGCCGCCCGGCTGCCCAGTCCGGGAAAGCATCGCCCTGTTCGGCCCAGGCATCCCAGTTGACGCCGCCGAAGATGCGAAAGCGCTCTGGCGCGCCGTTCTTGAAGTGGTCGAGGTGCTGCTGGAGAATGGCTTCGCCCCAGCCGCCGTCGAGGTCTACGTACTCGACGACATTGGCCTCGTCGAGCCGCGGCAGCAGCTCATTCAGCGGCCGGTGCTCCCACCCGCCGCCAAACAGCTCGCCCAGATGGTTGTGCGCGTCGATCACCGGAAAGCGCGGGTGCTCGACGGCGGTTTCCTTTGTCACCAGGCGCGAGCGGGGGCGGAATTGTTGAAGGAGGAGAGTTGGTTGTTCTGTCGTTCGCTGGCTGGGCATCAGGTCAATCCTTGGACTGGAGGAGCGTCTGCGGATGCTCCAGGCGGGCTTGCTGCGCAAGATTGCCATTGTAGCCGCCGCGGCGCCGGCCCGCTAACGGCATTTAGCAGGTGACATTCTGTTGCGCAGGTGTTACCCTTCTCGAAAACAAGGAGGTTCTTCATGTCCATGCAGGCAATTCGCATCCATGAATTCGGCGGGCCAGAGGTCTTGCGGCTGGAGGAGATACCGGTTCCGGAGCCGGGCGACGGGCAGGCGTTGGTGCGGCTGGAGGCGATTGGCCTCAACTTCATCGACGTCTACAACCGCATGGGCGCCTATCCCAGCGAGCTGCCCCTCACGTTGGGGCGTGAGGGGGCGGGTGTGGTCGAGGCCGTGGGCGCGAATGTGACCGAGGTAAAGGCCGGCGACCGTGTGGCCTTTGCCATGACGCCCGGCAGTTATGCCGAATATGCCGTCGTCGAGGCGACGAAGCTGGCGCCGGTGCCCGATGGCGTCTCCAGCGAGCAGGCCGCCGGCGTGATGCTGCAGGGGATGACCGCCCATTACCTGACCCGCCATACCTATCCGCTGTCAGAGGGCGAAAGCTGCCTGGTGCACGCGGCGGCGGGCGGCGTCG
>JAAYYY010000496.1 GCA_012515125.1 Chloroflexota bacterium | reverse complement strand
TGAGCGTCTGGCAGCGGCTGGCGGCGGCGGGCAGCCCGGCGCTGGCGAACACGATCAATCAGGAGCTGGCGAAATACGACAACCTGCAGGCATTCGTGGGCATGACGTTCGACGAATGGGCGCTGGCGATCGGCGTGCAGCCGCCGGGAACCGTGCGCTACTTGCCGGTGATCGGCCGCTAGCCGGCCGGGTTCGACGCCGGCCGGAGTCGGTCCGGCCGGCGCCTGCTGCAGGCGGCGAATTTTGCCGATCCTGGGGTATATCGTTTCCTCTGTCTACCGGCGCACAAACTCTGGCAGATAATCGGCCTGCACGGCAGCCATCTCGTCGAAGAGCTGGCGGATCTCCGCTAGAGAGAGGACTGCCGCTGTGAGCGGATCGACCATGAGCGCATGTACGGCTGCCTCCCGGTTCTGCTCCAGTACTGCCGTCACCGTCAGGTCGTGGAAAGCCATATGCTGGGCGTCGAGGGCGGCGAGCTGGGTCGGTAGTTTGCCAAAGGGTACGGGTCGCAGCCCTTCTCCGTCCACCTGGCAGGCCACCTCGACCACTCCATCTTGCGGGAGGTTGTCGATCAGGCCCTTGTTCAGCACGTTGACGTACACCGAGACCGGCGTACCCGTTTCCAGCGCCTCGATGATATAGCTGGCGAACTCGGGGCCGCGCTTCATCTTGTGCCGCCTGACCCCAGCCAGTGTCAGCTCCAGGCTCTGCTGTGATCGCTTCACCCACCGCGGCCAGTTGTTGGCGTAGTAGCCGCTCTGCCCGCGATAGCCGGAGCGCATGTACTTCTTGATCAGGTCGGGCCGCTTGCGGAAATACGCCGTGTATTCTGAGGTGTGGCCGCTCGATTCGGTGACGAACGCCCCCAGGTGCCGGGCCATCTCAAAGCGCACGGGATCCTGCTCGTAAATCACTGGGTGCTCGTCAGCGCGCTGGAACAAACGCGGGTAGAGGTCGTTCCCTTCCCGGTCGGTCAGCTCTACGAACCAGGCCAGATGGTTAATCCCAGCTGCCCGCCAGCGCAGCTCCTTTAGCGGCATCGCCAGGTACTTGGCAAGCTGCTCTGCTGTGTGCTGGATCGAGTGGCACAGCCCGACGATGGGCAGCGACGAGGCGCGCACGCCGGCCAGCACTGTCAGCGACATCGGGTTGGTGTAGTTCATCACCAGCGCCTGCGGTGCCAGCTCTTCCACGTCCCGCAGAATAGCCAGCCAGGCGGGCAGCGTGCGCAGCGCCTTAAACAACCCGCCTGGCCCGATCGTGTCGCCGATGCACTGGTCGACGCCGTACTTCATCGGAATGTCGTAGTCATGGCGGACATTCTCCCGGCCGGCCACCTCGATCGTGTTGATCACGTAGTCGCTACCGGCCAGAACCTCTCGCCGGTTGGTGCTGGCCTCCACCTGCCACGAACGCCCGGATTGACCGATCAGAAACTCGGCCATCCGGTGCGCCAGCTCCAGCCGGCCCTGATCGATGTCCACCAGGGCGAACGTGCCCGTCTCCAGCCCCGGCGTTGCCAGGACGTCGGTCATGATCTCCGTCGCAAACACGGCGCTGCCCGCACCAATAATCGTTAGCTTCATCGTCGTTGTTCTCCGTTTTGTTGAATCAATGCTTGCACTTCAGCCGCGGTGGGGGCGCCCTCCATCGGCCCCTGGCGCGTCACGGCCAATGCGCCCGCTGCAGTGGCGAAGCGCGCTACCTGCGCCAGCGGCCAGCGCTGTTCCAACCCGTAGACACAGGCCGCATTAAAACAATCGCCGGCGCCCGTCGGATCGACTTCTTCTACCACAAAGCCCGGCGCGGCGACTGTCTCGTCCTGCGTATAGAACGTTGCTCCGGCACTGCCCTGTTTCAGCGCGACGACCTGCGCGCCCATCGCCAGCAGCGAGCGCGCCGCCACCTCGTCGTCGGTCGCACCCGTCAACGCCCGCGCCTCCGCCGCCGTAGGCACGACGAGGGTCGCCGCCGCCAGGAAGGGAGCCAGTAGCGCTCGCGCCTCGTCCACCGGAAGCAGCTCTGGCCGCAGATTGGGGTCTAGACTCAGCTTCCCGCCCTGCGCCTGGGTGAGCGCCAGGGCCCGCCGCGCCGCTTCACGGCTGCCTTCATTCAACGCCAGCGTCGAACCGGAGAGGTGCAGCCAGCGCACGCCGGCAAAGAAGGCCGGATCTAGCGCTTCTGCCTGCATTGCCCCGGCCGCAGCGTGGCGCAGGTGGAAGACGAACTCGCGCCCGCCGCGCTCGTCGTAGGCGACGAAAGCGACCGCCGTGCTCTGCCCCGGGATCGTCTGCAGACCCCGGGCGTCCACGCCCTCCTGCTCAAATCGTGCCTGCAGCAGCCGGGCAAAGGCGTCATCCCCAACAGCCCCGGCGAAGCCCGCGGCCAGCCCCAGCCGCGCTGCCGCTACGGCGAAAATCGCCGGCGCGCCGCTGGCCAGGGGACCAACAAACGTACCCGGCTGGTCCAGCGGCTGCCCGGCGCCCGGCCGCATCACCTCGACCAGCGCTTCGCCCAGGGCGATGACGGCTGACGCTCCGGCTGGCGCTCCGGCTGTCATCGCGACCATGCTAAAATTCCTCCGCGCGCGGCCAGACAACCATCTCCGTAACGATAGCCCGCTCCGGCAAGCTGGCGACGTGGACGGCTGCCGCCGCCACGTCCTCCGGCTCGAGCATGCCTTCCTCCCAGCTCTCTGGGCCGCTGTCGCCCAGGTAGGTGTTCACCTGACCGGGCAGGATCGCCGTAACCCGGATTCCCTCGGGCCGCAGTTCCCGGGCCAGCGCCTCGCTGAAACCAAGCACGGCAAACTTGCTCGCACAGTAGAGCGTGCCCTCCGGATAGGCCCAGCGGCTGCTCGTCGAAGCGATGGTGATGATCTGGCCGTGGCCCGCTGCCCGCATCGCCGGTAGGACTGCCTGCGTCAGCAGGAACACGGCGCGCATATTGACGCCGAACATGGCCTCGTAGTCGTCGAGCGTCAGCTCCGCGACGGGCGCCCAACTGCCCACACCGGCATTATTGACGAGGATATCTAGCGGCCCGGCTGCCAGCGCCGCCTCCGCCAGCGCCGCGATCGCCGCCGGCTGGCGCAGATCTGTGGGCAGCACGAGGCAGTCACGGCCCAACGCGTGCACCCCGGCGGCAACCGCTTCCAGCTCTGGCCGGTCGCGCGCCGCGAGCACCAGATCCGCGCCCGCCGCAGCAAACGCCAGTGCAATCGCTCGCCCGATTCCACGACTGGCTCCAGTTACCAACGCACGTTTACCCTGCAAGGTAGCAGTCTGTCCTTCGCCTGGCATCATGGCCCTACCTTTCCCGGCGCTACGGCTATCCGGCGCGCCCGCCTGTCGCCGGCCAGCAGTACAACCATTGCCGCCAGCACGGCAGCCGCCGTCCAGCGGAACATGCTCACTGGCCCCACCGAATCGTACAGGAGCCCACCGAAAAAACCGCCGGCGGCATTGCCTAGCCCGATCATCACGCTGGCCAGCAGCCCCTGCGCCGTCGCCCCCATCCCTTGGGGCGCCAGCTGGTCCGCATAATAGACGCTGGCCATCCACATCGTCGCAAACGTTGGCCCGTGCAACAGCTGGATAAGCAGCACCACCCAGGCCGCGCCGACGATCGAATACGAAAAGGCGCGCACGGCGCAGGCCAGGAGGGCAAATGCCACCAGCGTGCGGGCGCTCCAGCGTCCCAGAAGCCGGTCAGAGAAAAAGAGCACGACCATCTCGCTGATCGTCGCCATGGTCAGCGCCAGCCCCATGAGCGTGTTGCTGGCCCCCAGGCCGTCCATGTACAGGAAGAGGTAATTGCCGACGATCCCTAATGTGGCCCCGGCGGTAAACACGGTAGCCAGTAACAGCACGAGCTGGCGGCTCGCCAGCATTACGCGCAGGTTACGCCAGAAAGGCTGGCGCAGCGGCGCTTCCTCCAGAGGGAGACGGCGCGCCGCCAACAACGCCATGAAGAGGACCGGTACATAGACATAAAATATCCACTGCAGCCCGGTGTGCTCCGTCAGCTCGCCGACCAGGGGAGCAGACAGCCCCCAGCCGACCGACCCCCACAGCCGGTGGCGGCCATACTCGCTCTTGCGCGAACCCAGCATCGCCAACACCGCGTTGTCCGCGAGCGGCGCAATCGGCGCCACGAAGATTCCGTAGGTAATGATTACCGGGATCAGCGCCAGGAAGCTGCGCGCCGTGGACAACACCAGCACCGCCGCCATCGTCCCGGCGATGGCCAGCGACAGCGCTGTACGGTGCCGGTTCCGCGCGTCTGCCGCCCCGCCCCACAGCGGCGCGCTGAACAGCGTCACCAACGGGAGGACGCCAGTCAACACGCCGATCTGCGACCCACTCAGCCCCAGATGCTCGTAATAGAGCACCAGAAACGGCGCCAGCGAAGCCGCCGCAGCGTAATAGAAGAAGTAAAACGACTTGGCCGGCAGCATACGCCGGTTCACGGACACACGCATTACGTCTCGCCTTTGTTCAGCGCCCGCCACACCCGTTCCGGCGTGATCGGCAGGTCACACACCCGCCCGCCCGTTGCAGCGGCAATCGCGTTGCCAATCGCCGCCAGTCCCGGCACGATCGGCGGCTCGCCGACCAGCTTGGCCCCATACGGGCCGTCGCCGCCCGGGGCTTCCACGATGACAGTCTCGTGCTGCGGCATGTCCGCCGCCGTAGGCATGCGATAGTCCAGCAGGCTCGGGTTGAGCGGCTGCGCGTTTTCGTCGTAGGCGATCTCCTCCCACAGGGCCATCCCGGCCGACTGTGTGGCCCCACCATGCATCTGCCCTTCGATCAGCAGTGGGTTGATCGCCTTGCCCACGTCCTGCACCGTGACCAGCCGTTTGAGCTGTACCTTACCGGTCTCGGGGTCCACAGCCACCTCCGCCACGGCGGCGGCAAAGCCCGGCGCCCGCTGCCGCTGCGGCGCCGAGCCGACCGCGGCCAGCGGCCCATACTCAGCAAACCACTCCGTGCCCAGCCGGTAGAGCGTGCCGAAGCTGTGCCGGCGCTCTGGCTCCGCGGCGACAAATACCCCCTCCGCGTCTACGGCGATCGCTTCGGGCTCCACGCCAAAATCCCCGGCCGCGTAGGCGACGATCCTGGCCCGCAGCGCCTCCGCCGCTTCCTTCACTGCCACGCCCATCGCATAAATCGTCTGGCTGCCCGCGCTCATCGGCGCGTACGGCGCATGATCCGGGCTGGCGTGGGTCATGACGATCTGCTCCACGGAGACATCCAGCGCCTCCGCGGCGATCTGCGCCAGCCCGGTGTAGGTGCCGGTGATGTCCACGGTGCCCAGGACGATGCGGAAGCGCCCGCCTGCTTCCAGAATGGCGATCGCCGCGGCAGGCCCGTTGCTGCCGGCCCAGCTGCCCAGGGCCATCCCCCGGCCGTGCAGCAAGCCGTCAGCCCCCAGGCGCGCCGGAGCCGGCGCCTGCCAGGCCGGGTGCCTTGCCAGTGCGTCGAGCACCTGCTGTGCGCCGATTACCCCCTGCGGCTCCCGGCTCGTCAACAGGTCGCCTTCGCGGATCAGGTTGCGCTGCCGCAACGCCACTGGATCCATGCCCAACCGCCGGGCCAGCTCGTCCACCTGCGACTCTATCGCGTAGGTGAAGTTCGGCCCCCCGGGCGCCCGGTAGCTGGTTGCGCTCGGCTTGTTCGTCACCACCTCCCGCCCGTGCATGCGCCACGCTGAGAAGCGGTAATTGTCGCGCAGGCTGGCCGTTATGTTGCTCATGATCCAGCCTGTCGGAAACGCCCCGGCGTCTACCAGTACTTCGGCCTCGATGGCCGTAAACGTGCCGTCGGCCCGCGCCCCGGTTTTCAGGCGGATAATTGAATGCGGCGCCGGGTTCGCTCCGCTCAGCTCCTCCTGCCGGGTGACCACGAGCTGTACCGGCCGGCCGGCCTTCTTCGCCAACAGCACCGGGAGCGGCGCAAAGACGCCCTCGCACTTACCGCCGAACGCGCCGCCGACTTCCGGGCTGTGTAGCGTTACTTGCGTGGGGTGTAGCCCCAGCGCCCCCGCTACCAGCTCGCGCGCCGCCCACGTGCCCTGCACCGGCTCCCAGACCGTCACATGTCCCTCGTCGTCCCAGCGCGCCGTCGCCGCGTGCGGCTCGATGTACCCCTGGTGCACGACCGGCACTGTGTAGGTGTGCTCGACGATGACGTCCGACCAGGCAAAGCCTGCCGCCACATCGCCGTACTCGTACAGATTCTCGTCCACGACGTTTGGCGAGGCCGCCGTGATTGGGCCGGCGTCGTCCGAGGTGACCACGGCTGTGTGCGCCGCCGCCCCGCCGCCGGCCTCGCCATCTACCGGCCCGTGCAGGACTGGCGTGCTTTCCGGCTGCAGCGCATCGCGGATCGTCGCCACTACAGGCAGCGGCCGGTAAGTGACTTCGATTAGCTCAATGGCTGCCTCAGCCGTCGCCAGATCATCCGCCGCCACCGCAGCCACTGGCTGGCCCACAAACACGGTGTGGGTGCGCGCCAGAAAGGCGTGGAAGCGGGAGGCCGCGTTGTACCGCGCCTCCGCGGGAATGTCGGCTGCGGTAATCACAGCGCGCACTCCTGGCAGCGCTTCGGCCCGCGAGGTGTCGATGGACAGGATCTCCGCGTGAGCGTGCGGGCTGGAGAGGAAGCGCGCATGGAGCATGTGCGGCAGCTTCACGTCCGCGCCAAAAATGGCTCGCCCCGTCACCTTGTTGCGGCTGTCCAGCCGGGGTATGGCCTGCCCGATGACGCGCCCGGAGCCCTGTTCAGTCGCCATGCTGCACCTCCTGCGCCGCAAGCTGCATTTCCTCTGCAGCCTGCTGCACCGCCTCGACGATCTTTGTGTAGCCCGTGCACCGGCACAGGTTGCCGGCCAGGGCCAAACGGATCTCCTGCTCGCTCGGCTGCGCGTTGTGCGCCAACAGGGCCACCGTCGCCAGCATCATGCCCGACGTGCAGTAACCACACTGCAGCCCGCCCTTTTCAATAAACGCAGCCTGCACCGGATGCAGGTTGCCGTTGCAAGCCAACCCTTCGACCGTCGTGACTGCCTGCCCATCTGCCTCGACCGCGAGCAGCAGGCAGGACGAAACCGGTTCGCCGTTCACGAGTACGGTACAGGCCCCACAGTGGCCGGTGCTACACCCTTCTTTCGTCCCGGTCAGGTTGAGGCTGTCCCGGAGCACCTCCAGGAGCGTCAGGTGTGGCTCTACGGCGAGGGCTTCCTTCTTGCCGTTTACCGTCAGTTCAATCGTCTGGGCCATGGTTGGTTTATCCTCTACCGTTCGCCTGGGCGAGCGCTGCGCGCAGCGCCCGCCGGGTCAGCACGCCAACGAGGTGGCGCCGGAACTCCGCCGAGGCGCGCACGTCGGAGAGCGGCTGTGCAGTTGCCTGAGCCTTTTCAGCCGCCGCCGCAAACAGGGCATCGCCTGGTTCCTGCCCCGAGAGCAATATCTCTACCTCCGGTACAAGCAGCGGGGTCGGCGCCACCGCGCCCAGGGCCAGCCGCGCGGCGCCGATGCGGCCCGCTTCATCTAGCCGCAGCGCCGCCGCCACGCCTACCACTGAGATGTCCATCGCCGCGCGCGGAATGTGCCGCACGTAGGCCGAGCCAGTGCGCGGCTCCGGAGCCGGGAGGACAATCTCGCGCAGCAGTTCGCCGGACGCGAGCGCCGTCCGGCCCGGCCCCAGGAAAAAGCCAGCCAGGGGTATCTCCCGCTCGCCATCAGGCCCGGCGATGACGGCGATGGCGTCCAGCGCCAGCAGGGGTGGGGCAGTGTCCGCCGAGGGAGAGGCGTTGCACAGGTTGCCACCCAGCGTGGCCATGTTGCGTGTCTGCACCGAGCCCAGCAGCGCCGCCGCCGTCGCCAGCGCCGTGTAGTCCGCCCGGATGTGGGCGTCAGCGGCAATCCGGGCCATCGTCACACCAGCGCCGATACGCACACCGTCGCCGTACGTCATCTGGTGCAGCTCCGGCAGCCGCCGCAGGCTCAGCAGCGTCGCCACGTCGCGATGCCCTTCTTTCACCTGCACAAGCACGTTTGTCCCGCCCGCCAGTGGCGTCGCGTCAGGATGGGCGGCGAGCATCGCCACCGCTTCGGCGAGGCTCTCCGGCGCCAGATAGCCAAATCGTTTCACGTTCGTTCCTCCATCTCCCGCTCCGGGGCGAGTGGCAGCGCCACCGGCCGTTCCGTCTGCGCCGCCTGCAACACGGCGAGGCTGATCTCCAGGGCCCGCCGGCCGTCTTCGCCCGTTACGGCAAAGGGTTCCGCCCGCCGTACACGGTCAACCACGTCCCGGCTTTCGCGCACAAAAACGTCAAACCAATCATAATCGTCACCCAGATCCTGCTCGATAGTCCGCCCATTGTGCAGCGCGCCCACCAGCCGTTTCTGCTCGACGATGCGCACGTTGCCGCGACTGCCGACGACGCCTCGTTCGACGTGCGGCTGGGCCGCCGACCAGCTCGTGCCGATGCTGGCGCTGCCTCCGCCGGCAAAGCGCAGTAGCGCCCAGAGATTGTCTGCGATCGCCAGCTCCGGGTTCGTCTGGCTCTGCACGGCGCTCACCCCGGCTACAGCGCCGCCCAGCGTTAGCGCCCAATCCAGGTCGTGCATCGCGTATTGCAGGGCCAGCCCGCCTCCGGCGCGCAAATCATTCATCCAGGAGTCGGGCTCTACCGGCAGGTTTACCAGCCGGTGCGACCACGCCGCCACAAAGTCGCCCAGCTCTCCGCTCTGCACCATCGCCCGCACGATCGCCGCCAGCGGATGATAGCGGTGGCTCAGCGCCGTCATCAGGGGCACACCCGCCGCCCGGGCCGCCGCAATGGCTTCGTCGGCCTCGGCCAGCGTCACTGTGAGCGGCTTCTCGCAGACGATGGGCAACCCGGCCGCTGCCGCCGCGGCGATTTGCTCGCCGTGCACGGCCGGCGGGGTGAGAATGTAGACCACGTCGAGCCCGGGGAAACGCACCAGCGCCTCGACGTCGCGCACCGCCGCCGCCCCGTATTCCTGGGCCAGCGCCGCGGCGCGCTCCGGCAGCGCGTCGGTGATGGCGACCAGTCGCGCCCCTTCGACCTCGGCAATCGCCGCCGCGTGGGTGCCGGCGATGGACCCCGCGCCGATGAAGCCTACGTTGATCTTCGTGCCGTTCATCCCAGCAACTCCGCGATCTCCACTGGTCGGCCGCGTTCGTTGGACAGCACCGCCGCCTCGATGACGGCCAGCGCTCGCAGCGCTTCGTCGCCGCCCACCTCGGGCGCTGTGCCCGCGCGAATGCAGCGCGCAAATTCCTCGATTTCTTCCAGCACCGTGTCGTTCTCGGCCACAGGGATCTGCGTGCGGCCTTCCTCGGTCTCCAGCAACAGCCCTGTCGCCCGGTCCCAGCGCACGTTGGCCTGGGTGCCCAGCAGGTGCACGAAGCGCAGGTCTGGCACGGCGTAGTGCGCCCCCAGGTAGCCAAGCGCGCCGCTCTCAAATTCCAGCAGCGCCACGGTCACGTCGTCGATGGCCGCGCGCACCGCCAGCCGCCGCTGCCAGGCCAAGACGCGCGCTACCGGTCCTAACAGGTACTGCAGCGAGTCGGCGTGATGCACGCCAAGCTGGCTCAGCGGCCCGCCGGGGCAGTTAGCCCGCTCCCAGCGCCAGTCGGCTGGCTGGATGCTGAGGCCCCCGGCGTGCGAGTTGTTCGCTTCCGCCGCTACCACCTGGCCCAGCGTGCCGTCTTCCAGCAGCGCCTTCATCTTGCGGATGCGCTCCCGGCGCCGGCTGTTATGCCCGACCATCAGCAGCAGGCCCGCCGCCTCGCAGGCCGCCACAATCGCCTGCCCATCGGCCACCGTTGTCGCCAACGGCTTCTCCACGAAGATGTGTTTGCCGCTCGCCGCCGCCTCGCGGACCTGCGCCAGGTGAATCTGGTTAGGGGTGGACAGCACGACGGCTTCAATCTCCGGGTCGTCCCAGATTTCCCCCGGGTTCGCTGCGATCCGGCCGCCAAAATCACGCCGGCAGGCCTCGGCCTCCGCCGCAATGGGCGAGTAGCAGGCTACCAGCTCGGTTAAAGGACTGCTGTGAATCGCTCTGGCCCGCTCCCGGCCGAAGCCGCCGGGACCAAACAGGGCGAGGCGTACTGGTTCTGTGGGCATCGCGGCACTCTCTGACCCGGCTTCCATCCGTCGTTCCGGCGAGGAAGGCGAGACTCTTAGCGTTTAACCCCGGTCAGGGCAATCCCCTGGATGAAATATTTCTGGGCCAGGAAGAAGACGAGCAGGATGGGCAGGATACTGACCACCGCCGCCGCCATCATCAACGTCCACTTGCCGCCATACTGGTTCTGGAACAGGCTCATGCCCACCGTCAGCGTCAGTTGGTCCAGCTCGCTGACGTAGATCAGCGGGTTAAGCAGGTCATTCCACGACCACATGAAGGTAAAGATTGCCAGCGTGGCCATCGCCGGCTTGGACAGCGGCAGGTAGATGTGCCGGAATATCTGGAAGATATTCGCGCCGTCGATGCGCGCCGACTCCGCCAGGTCCAAGGGAATCGTCAGGTAGAACTGGCGCAGCAGGAACGTACCGAAGGCGCCGCCCCAGAACGCCGGCACCCACAGCGGCAAGTGCGTGCCTACCCAGCCCAGCTTGGAGAAGAGGATAAACGTTGGGATCAGCGTCACCTGGTAGGGCACCATTAGCGTGGCCAGCAGCGCCAGGAAGAGCACGTTCCGCCCGCGAAAGTTGAGCACGCTGAAGGCAAAGGCGCCCAGCGAGCAGCTGATCAGCTGCCCGATCGTGGACAAGGAGGCGATCTTCATGCTGTTGAGGAAAAAGCGGCTGAACGGCAACGCCTCCCACATATTCGGGTAGTTTTCCCAGACGAGCGGGTCAGGAATCCACTTCGGCGGGTAGACGAATGTGTCGCCCGGCGCCTTGAACGACGTGGACAGCATCCAGATGAACGGGATGATCATCGTGAGCGCGCCAGACAGCAGGATGATGTGGCCCACGACGGCGCTCAGGCGGGCCTGCAGCTTCCGGCTCTGCCAGACGTTCAGATGCCAGGGGATCTTTTCCCCCGGCGGAGAAACGGACAGCTCGGCTCTAGACATCGTACGTCACCCACCTTTCCTGCAGCTTCCAGTAGATCAGCGTCAGCGCCATAATCACCAGGAAAAGCACGATTGCCTGGGCGCTGGCGTAGCCCATCTTGAAGTTGCGGAATGCGTTGCGGTAGATGTAATAGACCATCGTCGTCGTCGAATTGACCGGCCCGCCGCGCGTCATGATGTAGATCGATTCAAAGGCCTGGAAGGCGTCGATCATCGTGATGATGAAGTAGAAGAAGAGGCTGGGCGTGATCAGCGGCAGGGTGATGTTCCTAAACTGCTGCCAGCGGTTGGCCCCGTCTACCTCCGCCGCCTCGTAGTAGCTGGCGGAGATTGACTGGAGCCCGGCGAGGAAGATGACGATGCCGACGCCCAGGTTGCCCCAGATGCTCATGATGATCACCGCGGGCATCGCCCATGTCGTGCTGCTGAGCCAGCCCACGGGCGAGATGCCGACCTGGCGCAGCAGGTAGTTCAGCAGGCCGAAGTCCACGGAGTAGATCCACGACCAGACTAGCGCTACCGCCACGGTCGAAGAAACCACAGGCATGAAGTAGGCGGTCCGGTACAGGGTAATCCCGCGCAGCTTCTGGTTCATCATCAGGGCAAAGAACAGGGAGAGGATGGTGGAGATCGGCACCATGCCGCCCACGTAATAGAGCGTGTTCTTCAACGCCTGGCTGAACGTTGGGTCGGCGATCAATCGCTTGTAATTCTCCAGCTCGATGAACCGGGGCGAAGTCAGAACGTCCCAATCCGTAAAGCTGATGCCAAAGGCGGCGAGCACCGGGCCGAGGGTGCCAAGCAGGAGCCCGACGAGCGTCGGCAGTAAGAAGATCCACAACCACAGGAACTCGCCACTTTTCAGTCGGATTCCACTTCCGGTCATCTCGTCTCTCGCGGTCCTGTGAAGCCGGAAACGCGACCACCCCCGGCTTACAGTCTATCAAGCGGTTTCTTTCGTAGGCCGGAGCCCCACCTGCTCGGGCAGGAGAGAGCAGGTGGGGCCACCGGCTTGTTAGCTCATCGCGCGCTGCAACAGCTTACTGCTGGGCATCCTGCAGAATCTGATCGGCCTGCGGGATTAGCTGGCTCATTGTCTCTTCCAGCTCCGCTTCGCCGAGCCAGACAGAGTACATGCCGTCGCCGAACAGGGTTGCCCACTCGTCGTAGCCGCGGAAGCAGGGCTTCACCCGCGCATAATCTATCGCTTCGATGAACAGGGCGTGGTTGATGGGCGCTGTGTCCTGCTGCAGGTAGGCGTCGCTGTTGGCGATGTCCTTTAGCGTAGGCACGCCCAGCCCCAACGAGGTGACCCGGCTCTGGCCCGGCTCGCCTACGAGGAACTTGAGGAATGACCAGGCTTCTTCCGGATGCTTCGTGTCCCTGGCGACGACAAAGCCTACGCTGTTGACCATCGACACGCGCTCGTCACCCTGTGGCAGCGGGGCCACG
This sequence comes from Chloroflexota bacterium, assembly GCA_012515125.1. Classification (GTDB taxonomy): domain Bacteria; phylum Chloroflexota; class Anaerolineae; order Promineifilales; family Promineifilaceae; genus JAAYYY01. The sequence goes on along the minus strand of JAAYYY010000496.1, from coordinate 19,832 downwards.
TCCCAGTTGAAGTCGACATTGCTGTACAGGGGAACTACCCAGTGGCCGGCCGGCGTCATCGCCGCGTTGCCCGACTCAAACGGGTCGCCGAACTGCTCGGCCACGCTCGGCGTGGGCATAATCCCGTATTCGAAGACCATCTGCTCGATAAGCCGCCACGCTTCCATGGCGTTTTCTTCCCCGAGAAGGGTCTGCGTGTAATCCTCGTTGAGGATCTCGCCGCCGAACTGCCAGATCATCGAGCCCCACAGCAGCTCCATATCCCACAGGTCGGCCCACAGCGCGTACTGGTCGGTCGTGCCGTCCCCGTCGGTGTCCAGCGTCAGCTGCTGCCCGTAGGTGATCAGGTCATCCCACGTCCACGTCTCGTCCGGGTAGGGCACACCGGCCGCGTCAAACATGTCCTTGTTGTAGTACATCACACTGGGCTGGATGTCGCGCGGCAGCCCGAAGTAGCCCTCGTCCGTCTGGTAGCAGACGAGCGACTGCTCGTAGTAACCGCCGAGATCGAAGCCATCCCGCTCAATCATGGGCTGGAGGTTCATCAGCACGCCGCGGCTCTGGTAATCAGAATACAGCGGCGCGTCCATGGCAAAGACGTCGGGCGGGGTGCCGCCGGCCAGCTGCGTCTGCAGCTTGTCCCAATAGGTATCCCAGTCCGACACCGTTACCGTCACGCTGATATTCGGATTCTCCTCGTGGAAAGCGTCGGCAATCTCCTGCAAAATCCTCAGCTCCTCCGGGTCTCCCCAGACGCTGAAGGTAAGCTCGACTGCCTCGCCGCTCGTTTCCCCAGCAGGCTCTTCCCCGGTATCACCCGTTTCTTCTGACGGTGTGTTTTCTGTCTCTTCAACTTCCGGGGTGGCGCCACAGGCCACAGCTGCCAGGGCAAAAATAAGCAACAGGGTAAACAGGATCAGGAGTCGTTTGTTCATCGGGTATCTCTTCCTCGCTTAGAGCCCGCTCTTGGGCTTGTGCCTAACTTTCATCCACCTTTTTTCACGGACCACTGCGACTGGTAAGTGGCAATAAGAACCTCCTTTCCACTATCGACCGGGTGAACTAACGAGCCGTATCATGCTGTCTGAATCCGGCCGGATCGAGAAAGACAACCGCGCCCAGGTTGCGGGGGTTGTCAGGGTCCAGGTTCCGGGAAACGGTACGGTAGTAGGCCAGAAGCTGCAGGGGGATCAGGTAAAGGGGCAGGCGGGCCCAGGCCGGGAGTATGTCCGGCAGCGACACCGAATAGGCGGCCCCGTCCAGCGATTCTCCGGGTGTTATCGCCAGAATGGTCGCGCCAAGCTGGGCCATCTCTTCCAGCACCTGCCGCTCGCTGGCATAAGCCTCCTGGGAGAGCAGCCCGGCGACCAGGCTTTCTTTGCCCACGAGGGATTTCGGCCCGTGGCGAAACTCGAGGAAATGATACGTTTCGCTGTGGCTGAGGGACATTTCCTTGATCTTCAACATGCCCTCGTTGGCGATCCCATACTGCAGGCCCGAGCCCAGGAAGAAGAATCTGTCCAGATCGGTCCGGCGCCCCAGGGCTTCCATCGGCTCTGTGACCCGGTCTAGTAAGGCCTGGCCCATTTCCGGCAGCCGCTGCAGAAGGCGCACATCCTCATCACCAATCGCCGCGGCGATACCCTGCGCCAGTAGCAGCATGTTCGAGAAGGAGCGGGTCTGCACGACGCTGGTCTCCTGCGCCGCCGCGGCAACGAACACTCTATCGGCTACGGCTGCCAGAGCGCTCTCTGGATAACAGGTGATGGCCCAGACGGCCCGGCCGCCAGCCCGGCGAAATCGCTCTACAGCCAGCAATGTCTCGGTCGTTGTGCCCGAGCGCGAGATGGCCACGAGCAGGGTTCCGGCCGGGTCGGCCAGGGACAGCTCCGGGAAAAGGAGCAGCTCCGAAGCCGGAATGCCCCGCGCCGGAATGCCCGTTTCACTTTGCAGCAGGGCCGCGGCCACAGCGGACAGGTAGTAGGTAGAGCCGCAGCCAGCGCAGAGTATGTTGGTGGGCCTCAGCGTGTCCCAGGCCTGGCGCACGGCAGCTGTTTGCGCGACGATGGCGGCGGCCGTTTCTGCCCAACCGGCGGGCTGGCTGATGATCTCGTTGTATGTATGGGACATTTCTTTTTTCGATGCCTCTTGCCTACGGCCGGACTGGTGGCTGCTGCCCTGGGTTCAGGGCGTTCTGCGCGTTGCGGAAGTAGACCTTTTCGAGCACGTCTGGCGGCAGGAACAGGCCGTAGATGTTCCAGCGCCCCTGGCCCGGTACGTCGCCCAGGCCATAGGGAAAGTACTCGTCGTCGGATTCCAGGAAGCGATAGTAGCGCCGGTACCAGGCAGGGTCCGGGCCCATGTCGGTGCCAAACAGGATGCGATCGGCGTGCTCCAGGAAGAAGCGCCGCGCGGTGTAGGGCTGCCGGCCCAGCTCGCTAATGCGGGCGCTGATGTCCACGTAGAAGTTGGAGCAGCGGTTGAGCACAGCACTGACCCAGGCCAGGTTCTCTGAATAACAGCCGACGTGGGCACCGATGAAGGTGGTCTGCGGATGGCGCTCGACGAGCCGTGCCAGAGCGTTGACCAGGCTGTCGAAGGAGGGGTAGGGCGGGCTGGGAAACTGCCAGTCGGGATGGGCATGCAGCTCTTCCCAGCGCTCATTCGTCTCGTCCAGGGGATCAAAAAAGGCCACCGGATCGGCGATGTGAATGAGTACAGGCCAGCCCAATTCCCCGGCCGTCTGCCAGATGGGATCCAGGCGAGCGTCGTCTATGGCCACGAGCGTGCCGTGGTGGTCGCGGACGGAGAGGCCAAAGGGCTTCCAGATTTTCAGCCCCTGCGCGCCCCAGCCGGCCTGCACGCGCAGCCGTCCGGCTGCCCACTCAGGAAAGGCATCGCCCTGCTCGGCCCAGGCATCCCAGTTGACGCCGCCGAAGATGCGAAAGCGCTCTGGCGCGCCGTTCTTGAAGTGGTCGAGGTGCTGCTGGAGGATGGCTTCACCCCAGCCGCCGTCGAGGTCCACGTATTCGACCACATTGGCCTCGTCCAGCAGCGGCAGCAGCGCGCTCAGCGGCCGGTGCTCCCACCCGCCGCCAAACAGCTCGCCCAGATGGTTGTGTGCGTCGATCACCGGAAAGCGCGGGCGCTCGACGATCGTCTCTTTGACAAAGAGGCGCGGTCGCGGCCGGAACGCTTGAAGAGGGAGAGGGTGTTGTTCGGCAGCCGGCTGATCAGACATCGAGGCTCCTTAGGGTGGCGCTCGTTCAGACGAGACGTACTTCCAGACCCAGCGATTCCAGCTCTTCTACCATGGCTCGCGGGGCGCCTGTATCGGTGATTAGCAGGTGGGCAGCCGTCACCGGCGCCAGATAGACGGTACTGACCAGCCCGAGCTTGCTGCGGTCGGCGACGATCACGATCTGGGGGGCCATCTTCAGGATGGTGCGATCGGTCCTGGCCTCCGGCAGATAGTCATTGGTGAAACCATGGATAGGGTCAATGCCGCGCATGCCCATGAAGACGCGGTCGGCGCGGAATTCGCGGATGGCCTGTTCGGCAATGTGGCTGACCATCGACTTTTCGCTCTTACGAAACATGCCGCCGATGACGATCAGCTCGATATTGTCGTCTCCGGCAAGCTCGTTGACGACGTTCAGCGCATTCGTAATGACAGTCAGGTCGGGCACGTCGTGCAGATTTTCGGCTACGGCGTGTACCGTGCTGCCGCTGCCCAGGAAAATGGTGTCGCCGGGGGTAACCAAAGAGGCGGCCTCGCGGCCGATGCGCTGTTTTTCGTCCTGGTGTTCGGCGGCGCGCTGGACGATAGGGGGCTCTTTGGTGGCGCGTTCGACGGCGACGGCGCCGCCATGGGTGCGCCGGACCCAACCGCGCTGGGCCATCTCTTCCAGATCGCGGCGAATGGTCGCGTCGCTGACCTCGAGCAGTTGATTCAGCTCGCTGACCGAGACTTGCCCCTGGGCTTCAACGAGCTGCCGAATTCGGCTGTGGCGCGCAGATTTCAACATAAGAACTGGCACTTTCTTGAGGAAACGCGCAGTATCGCTCAGTTCCCAACATCGTGATAACGAAATACTAACAAAAAACAAGCAGTCTTGTCAATAATTCCAGCAATTTCGCTCAAGAAGTGGGCAACGAGTGGCCGTAAGGTGGAGGGAGTCAGCCGGCCAATAGCTGCTGCAGGCGCTGCGTTACCCGGCGCGCTGCGGCTACCTTGGGTTCCATGTGCGTCTCTACAGAGATAAAGCCGTCGTAGCCGCCGGCGCGTAACGCCGCTATCTGACCGCGCCAATCGATTTCGCCGTCCACGGCATAGCGGCAGGAGCCATCGTCCAGGCGGCGCACATCCTTAAAGTGCACGTGACGCACGTACGGCTGTGCAGCCTCGTAGCCGTCTGGATAGGGATGGTCTCCGGCTTCAAAGGCATTGCCCGGATCCCAGTTGATGCCCAGCGCCGGATGGTCTACAGCCTGGATGATAGCGGCAGTACGTGCGCCCGTATCGGCCCAGAAGCCGGCCTCCACCTCGATAAGCAGCTCCATCCCCGCGTCGCCGACCAGCCCGGCCGCGCGGCGCAGCAGGGAGATCAACCCGGCTGGCGCCGGTCCAGCCGGTGCGCCGCCGCGGTCAAAGCCGAAGGAGATAATGCGTTTCACGCCCATCTCCTGGGCGTAGGCGATGGATCGCGGCAGAAGCTCCTCCACATGGCGGCGGCACTCTGCCTGCTGCGCCGCCCAGGTCGTGTAAAGCGCGTGGTCGAAGGTGCGCAGGGGAAAACGGGCGCGCTCTTCCCGGTACACACATTTGAACAGGCCCGGTGAGATGGCGACCAGCTCCATCTCATAGGCGTCCAGCAGCTCGCGCAGCCGCTGCTTCTGAAAAGGCGTGAAGTCGGGCACCCGGTCTGTACCAAAGCCGCGCAGCTCGACGGCGTGGATGCCCCACTCTCTGGCCAGCTCCATGGCCGTTTCCGGGTCGGCGCTAATCTCGTCGGTGACGATGCTGATCTTCATGATGGGCTTCTCCGAACGTGGGCAGGAGACGACGATTGCCGTCGAGCCAGGATGGGGCGCCTGAACCTCTTCCAGACGCCCCCTATGAATCAGCCGGCGACCCGCTCGCCGGCGAGGCGCTGGTAGAGGTCCACGCGGCGATCGGGCAAGTAGGTGGCAATCTCCCGCCACTTATCCCACTCGTCCGACTCGAGCTGCACGGTCGCCGTGGCGATCCCTTCACCCTCTTCGATGCGCGCGAGGAAAGCGCCGGAGGGCGCGCAGATGCAGGAGTGACCCAGGCTGCGCCACCCCGCTTCGATGCCCGTGCGGTCGGCCATGGCAAGGTGAATGCCGTTTTCTAGGGCGCGTGTTGCCGCCATCTGGCTCGCTACCTTGCCGCTCCAGCCCATCCCTGTTTGCCAGTCGTCGGTAATCCAGTCAGTGCCGTTGAGGATCAAGCGGGCGCCCTGCAGCACCAGCCCGCGGATGTACTCGGGGAAGACGAGATCGTAGCAAACGGTGAGGCCCACGCGGCCGAACTCGGTATCGACGACCACGCCGTCGCTGCCGGGCGTGAAGAAGTTCCTCTCCACGGAGAACATGTGGCACTTGTGATAGCTGGCAACCAGCTCCCCGCTGGGCGAGAGCATGACCAGGGAGTTGTGGAGCGCGTCTCCTTCGCCCTTTTCAATCATGCCGCCGAGCAGATAGAGATTGTTGCGTTTGGCCATCTCCCCAAGACGCTCCGTAGTGGGTCCCGGCACCGGCTCGGCCAGATCGGCCAGACGGTCGCCCACGAAGTAGCCCGTCGTGCCCAGCTCGGGGAAGACGACAAAGTTGGCCCCCTGAGCGCCGGCCAGGTCGACGAAGTGGCTGATTTTCTGGAGATTCGCCTCTACATCGCCTAACACCGAATCCAACTGAATGACGGAAATCGTGGCTTCCATAACTCTCTACTCCTTTAACCTGAAGCACTAGTACAGGTTTCGATAACGTTAACCGGCGGTGTATCCTATCGTTTCTGCCGATAAAGCACGACCGCGAAGAGAATGATCAGCCCCTTGAGCACCTGCTGGTACCAGAAATTGATGTTAAGCTGGTTCATCGCATTGCTCAACGCCGTGACCACAAGTGCGCCGCCCAGCGTGCCCATAAGCGAGCCCCAGCCGAGCCAGTCCGCGCCGCCTACCACCGCGGCGGCGATAGAATCCCATTCGAGCCCGGCCCCGACGTTCGGGTCGCCCACGCTCATGCGCGCGGCGAGGAAGAGACCGGCGAGCACACCCATCATCGAGGAAATGAGGAAGGTCCAGCGCTGGACACGCTTCACGGGCACGCCGGAGAGATGCGCGACTTCCGGCCCGCCACCGACGGCGCGCACGTAACGGCCAAAGCGCGTGCTGCGCAGGATGATAAAGCCGACGACGAAGATCGCGGCGAAGATCAGCGCCGGTACGGGCAGCGGACCAACATGCCCGGAGGCAATAAAGCGAAACGAGCGCGGGATCAGGCCGACAGGCCCCCGGGTGTAGACGAGCACGATGCCGCGCAGGATCGACCAGGTGCCGAACGTGGCGACGAAGTGGGGAATGCCCAGCTCCGTCACCAGATAACCGTTGGCCAGCCCGACTACGATGCCCATTGCTGCCACAGCCAGTAGCGCCGGCAGGATCATCGCCGGCTCGCCGTTCATGATCCCGGCGCTCAGGACAGCCGTCAGCGTCACGACGGCGCTGACGGAGATATCGATGCCGCCGGCGATAATCACAAAGGTCTGGCCGATGCCGACCAGACCCAGGGCCACTAGCTGGCGCAGGATATTCTGGAAATTGGTGAGGGTGCGGAAGGAGGGTGAAGCGATGGCTGAGAAGAGGATCAGCGCGGCCAGAACGCTGTAAATGGTCAGCGCCGTGCGGTTGCTTTTACTCAGCAGGCGGTCCGCGGCGCTGCGCAGTCTGAACGCCGCCTGCGCTGGCGTCGCCGGAGGCGGCTGTGTCCCTTCTTCCACGCCAGGGGCGTGAATCGTGCGCTCTTCACCACCGGTGGCATAGACCATGATCTTCTCTTCCGTCGCCTCGGCGGCATCCAGCTCGGCGATGAGGCGGCCCTCGTGCACGACGGCTATCCGGTCGCTCATGCCCAGAATTTCGGGCAGCTCGGACGAGATCATCAGGATCGCTTTGCCTTCGGCGGCAAGGTCGCGCATCAAGCTATAGAGCTCGGCCTTAGCGCCGACGTCAATGCCACGCGTTGGCTCGTCGAAGATCAGCACCTCGGCATTGGTGACAAGCCACTTGGCCAGGACAACCTTCTGCTGGTTGCCGCCACTCAGAGAACGAACGGGATGGTCGATGCCGGGGGCCCGGATCTCGAGATCCCTGAAGATTTCACTGGCGGCCTGCCGCTCGGCCTTTGAGTCGATGAGCCCCAGGCGCTGCCGCCGGTCCAGGCTGGGTAGGGCGATATTCTTGCGCACCGTCTGGGTCATGACCAGACCCTCGGCCTTACGATCTTCCGTAACGTAGCCCAGCCGGGCACGGATGGCGGCATCCGGGTTGCGGAAGAGGGCAACCTCACCGTCCAGCCAGATGGTACCGCCCGTGATCTTGGCGGCGCCGAAAATGGCGTCGGCCAGCTCGGTGCGTCCGGCGCCGACCAGCCCGGCGAGGCCCAGGATTTCGCCCCGGTGCAGTGTCAGGTTGACGTCGCGCAGCAGCGCTGTGCTGAGATTCTCGACGCGCAGGAGCGGCTCGCCGATCTGGTTTTTCCGTGGCGGGAACGTTTCTGCCAGCGTCCGGCCCACCATGCGCCGGATCAGATCGGCCTTGTTCGTCTCTGCCACGTCGAGATGGCCGGTCACGACCCCATCCTTGAGGACCGTAACCCGGTCGGCCAGCTGAAAGATTTCGTCCAGCCGGTGCGAGACGTAGAGGATCGTGACCCCTTCCGCTTTCAGCTTGCGGATAATGCGGAACAGGTTCTCCAGCTCGTCCCCGACGAGCACGGCCGAGGGCTCGTCCATGATGATCAGCTCGGAGCGCCAGGCGAGCGCCTTGGCAATCTCCACCATCTGCTGTTCGGCCACGCTCAGCTGCCAGATCGGCGCCTCCAGGTCGAGGTGAACGCCAAGCTGATCGAGCACGGCGCCCGCCTGCCGGTAGAGCGCCTCATGGTCGATGAGCACGCCCCGCCGGCGCATGGGCTCCTGCCCGAGGAGGATATTCTCCGCCACGTTCAGGTTGGGCAGCAGGTTGAACTCTTGATAGATGATGGCCACGCCTTTCGCCTGGGCATCATGCGGGCTGTGGAAATGCACTTCCTCGCCGTTGTAGAGGAGCTGTCCTTCATCCGGCCGGTAGACTCCGGCGACAAGCTTCATTAACGTCGATTTCCCAGCGCCATTCTCGCCGACGAGCGCGTGAATAGTGCCACGGCGGCACGCCATGGAGACACACTCCAGCGCTCGAACGCCGGGGAACTCTTTTGTTATCTCGCGCGCCTCAAGGATTACCTGGTCACCGTCCATTTTTCTCGCTGTGGCGGCTGGCGAACGGGCCGGCATGGGTGCTTGCCACGCCTACGCCGGCCCGTTCAGGCTGTCTTACTTGCCGTATAGTCTGGCGACCCAATCCTCGGGTAATTCGTTGATGGCCCAGTACTGGTCGTTCAGGTCGTCGCGGTAAAGGTTTTCACAGGCCGCTTCGTCAAGCTGTTCCAGCGGATATTCCACCTGCTTGGCGACGGGCTCGCCCTGCAGAACCTTCACAGCCGTGTCCACAGCCCACAGGCTGTGTCCGGGGCCGCCGGCTACGCCGACGAAGGGGATATCGTTCTCACAGGCTTTCTGCAGCCAGCCGTTCCAATCGTCACCGGCGATAACGGGCATCTCCAGCCCGGCGTCAAGGAAGGCGTCGGCGGCGCCCAGACCCATGAGCCCACCGGCGACAACGGCGTCGATGCCATCCGGGTTGGCCTGGATGGCAGCCTCTGTTGCCGCTTTGGCCTCGACTGGCGACCAGTTGGCATTGTAGACGCCCACCAGCTCGATGTCAGGGTAGTTGGCCAGCGCCTCGCGGGTGCCCTGCTCCGTCTCTTCGGCGTAGGTCGAGCCGGCTGCGCCGGTTAGCAGGATCATCTTGCCCTGGCCGTCAATACGCTTGGCGGCCAGATCGGTCATCATGTAGCCGGCACGGACGTTATCGGTACGCACCCAGCTCACGTAGTTATCTGACTGCACGCCAGTGGAAACGAGGATCACGGGCACTCCCTGCTCCATGGCCATCTCCACGGAAGCAGTCAGGGCTGCAGCGCTGATCGGGTCGATGAAGAGCAGATCGATGTCTCGTGCCAGCAGATCCTCTACGTCGGAGATCTGCTTGGCCGGGTCGAAGTTCGCTCCTGTCTCATAGTAATTCTCAAAGAGATCGCCATACTTCTCTTCAATGGCGTACCGGAAGGTGTTGCTGAACATTGTCATCCACGAGTTGACGTCGCCGGAGCCCGCCCGCCCCACCGTCCACGGCGGGTCCTTCTTGTATTGCGACGTGTCCACCATACCGGGCGCCAGTTCGGCTCCACTGCCGGTAGAACCGGCGTCCTCTTCTTCCGCTGTTTGAGTCCCGCAGGCCGTGATCCATAGAGAAAGGGCGACCAGCAGGAGGAGCATCAAGAACCACAACAGAAAACGGCGTGTACCTGTCTTCATGTTTTCGACTCCTCTATCCTCCGTTTTTTGTTAACAGTAATCACCTGTGTTGTCCTTTCGATCCATCCGCTGTAACCACCTCCTTCCCCTTATTCACGCCTCCGGCCAACAAAGGCATACATAGCCACGGCAAGAATGATGACGACTCCCCTGACGATGTACTGCCACTGCGCCGGCAGGCTCAGCAGCAGCACCAGGTTCAATAGGACCGAAACGAGCAGAACGCCGACGATCGTCCCGCCAATGCTGCCGATACCGCCGGCAAAGCTGGCGCCCCCAATAATCGGCGCTGCAATTGAATCGAGCTCTGATCCTTCGCCAATCCACTGGTCGGCATAGCCCAGGTAGCCGATGAGCACGAGCCCGGCAATGGCCGCCAGCAGCCCGGAGATAACATACGTGAGCAGCTGAACCCGGTCTGTCCGGACGCCCGATAGGCGGGCAGCGGCGCGGTTGCCGCCGGTCGCATAGACCTTGCGCCCGAATGTCGTGCGGTTCATGGCAAACCAGGAGGCAAAGGCGAAGATGGCGAAGAGCAGAATGGCGTTGGGAATGGGGCCGGTGTTTTCATGGCCGAGCAGGCGCAGCAACGGCGGCACTGATCCGGGGGGAGCGCCGTAGGTGGCGACCAGGCGCACACCAGTTGTGACGATGGAGACGCTGAGCGTAGCGATGAAGGCGGGCACATTCCAGCGCGTTACCAGCAGCCCGTTGACCAGACCCACCCCGGCGCCGAGCAAGAGACAAACCAGAATTGCCAGAGGAACCAGATCGTTCCGCCCGCTGGAAATCGCCGCGGCGACGATGCCCGCCAGCTGCATCGTGGAGACCATCGACAAGTCGATGCCGCCGGCGATGAGCACGATTGTCTGCCCAAGGCTCATGATGCCCAGCGCCGACGCCTGGCGCAGCACGTTGAGGATGTTGCGCGGGTTGAAGAAGGCGGGCGAAAGCAACCCGGCGACAACGAGCACGGCGAACAGAATGATCAGGATGCCGGTAATGTCCGGCCGGTCCTCTGCTGATGGCGCGCGCCAGCGCCGGAGCAGACTGCGTGGCGTGACGGTCACCCAAGCGCCTCCAGCGCGGCGTGTACAAAGGCGACGATCGCCCTGACTTGCGCCGCGATGCCTCGCTCGCCTTTCTCGGCGGTCCCGTAGCTGGGCAGGCCCCAGGTGCCTTCGGGATTGATCAGCGGCATGAAGACATAGTCCAGGTATTCGCGGCCCACCGGCGGAACATAATCGACCCGCTCTGCCTTTACGTCCTGCGGGTTCAGGTAGAGTTGCATCGACGTTTCGGCCTCTTCGGCGTGGATGCCCTGGCCGGCCGTTTCATAGATCGGCTCGTCGCCCGCCGCCGCCCAAACCTCGCCGGGCATGATTACGCGGAAGTCGGGATAGTGTTGGTTGAGTTCCTGGATCGTCGGCTCGAGCACAAAGTTGCCCCCGTGCGCGTTGAGCACGAGCAGGATGGGGATACCCTGCTCGCGCAGCGATCGCGCGACGTCCTTGAGCACGGCGGAGAGTGTCGCCGGCTTTAGCCAGACGGTGCCGGGCATGGGGCCGTGGCACTCGCTCATGCTGTAGGGCAATGCCGGGAGCAACAACGCATCGAGCTCTTGGGCGACGCGCCGGCTGATCTCCCGCGCCTGCGTCCAGTCGGTCGCCACGGGCAGGTGGCGCCCGTGCTGTTCGATGGCGCCGATGCCCAGCACGGCAATCTGCGGTCGCGCCTTCTTGATATCGCCGGTCGTGGTGCGGTAATCGACCATGACGTCTCCTCCTTATCGCCGGAAGGCGGGGATAACCTCGGCGGCCAGAAGCCGGATCTCCTGCATGATGAAGTCATGAGGTATGCCGGGGAAGTAGAGGCGGCAGATCAGGTGATCGACGCCAAACGTATCGACCAGTCGTTCCAGCTGGGTACAGACTGTGTCCGGAGAGCCGACGAGGAAACGATCGTGGGCGATGGCGTCGAATTCGTCTACGGGCGAGGCGTCTTCAGCGCCGATAAGCGGATGCTTCCACTTGCCGCCGCCATACTCGTCCCGGTAGTTGATCAGCAGGTGACGCTCGGCCATCTCCCGCGCCTCTGCATCGGTGGGAGCGATGACCACTTCGCGCGTTAGCGGGTTGGGCAATGTGGCCGGGTCGATGCCCAGCCGTTGCAGGTTCTGACGGTACTCGGCCTGAGAGCTGAGCAACTTGTCCAATTTCGCCGTGGGGCCCGGCACCCAGGCGTCGCCATAGGCGGCAGCTCGTTCCAGAGAGAGCTTGCCCCAGCCGCCCAGCCAGAGGGGAAGATGGCCGTCGTTCAACGGGCGCGGCTCGATTTTCAGTCCCTCTACCTGGTAATAGTCGCCATCAAAATGCACCTCTTCCTCGGTCCAGAGCTTCTTGATCAGGCGCACTGCTTCTTCGAAGCGCGCGCCGCGTTTCTCCATGGGCGCCTGGTAGAGGCTGAACTCGTCCGGCTTGTAGCCGATGGCCGCGCCGAGAATGAAGCGACCGTTACTCATGATGTCCAGCATGGCGGCGTCCTCGGCGACACGTACCGGGTGATAGAAGGGCAGGACAATGATGTCCGTTCCCAGCACGATGCGCTCCGTTCGCGTGGCTACGCCTGCCAGCGCGACGAGCGGCGACGGCCAGTAGTGGTTTTTGACGCCGTGATGTTCTTCTAACCAGACGGAGTCAAAGCCCAGCTCTTCGCCCAGCAGCACCTCTTCAAGGAATGCCGGGTAGTAGTGACCACCTTCCGTCGGAATAAAGCCAAATTTCATCGTTTTGTCCTTTGCTGTTTTGCGAGCACGGCAGCCTTCAGCAGAGCCATCTTGTGGCTGGCTCTACAGGGACCACTGCGCGATAGGGTTGCGCTGGGTGACAAATACGCCTGTCTGTATCAGGCTGCAGCTACTGACTCGCCCAGCATGCCTGCTTCGACAAGCGCCTGGCGAATCTGTTCCGATTCCTTCTCCTCTATTTGCAGCATCGGCGGGCGGACATAGGTCAGCCTATGATCGATAACGCCTACGTGCGCCAGGGCCACCTTACAGCGCGCGCGGTAGTCGAGCATAGGGTCCTGATAGATCACCTGAGCAAAGGCTGCAAGGCGTGGTCGCAGCGCAGCAACTTCGTCTAGCCGGCCGGCGTTAGCCACTTCCAGCATCTCGGCGACCAGCTTGCAGCCAATGGCGCCAAAGCCCAGAAGGCCGCCGGTCGCGCCCAGCAGGATAGACTCGGCCACAAATCGATCGTTACCGGTAAGCACGGTGATCGGCCGGCCGGACATCTGCACCGTCTCGACGGTGTAGGTAAAGTATTCGGCGTCAAAGGATGCTTCCTTAATGCCGATTACTTCCGGGATTTCGAGCAGCCGCTCCAACGTCTCCCGGCTGAAGTTGACGCCGCCAAAGATCGGCGCAAGCTGGAAGAGGACGATGGGCAAACCGCTCGCCTCGGCGATCGCTTTGTGGTAATCGACCGGAATGCGTGGATCCAGCGGTTCGTTGCGGAAGGCGGCATTGGGGAAGACGACCAGCCCGTCGACACCCACTTCGGCGTACATGCGCGCCGTCTCGACGGCCCCGCCGGTCGTCGCGCCCATGACGCCGCCGAGGACAAACACGCGGCCGTTGGCCACTTCTACGGCTTTTTCCGCCACGCGGCGGCGCTCGTCCGGGGAGAGCTGCGGCCCTTCGCCGGTGTCCATGTTGATGGCAAAACCAGCCGCTTTTTGGCCGATCAGCCACTCCAGATAGTCGCCAAAGGCGTCGTAATCCGGCCGGTAGCTCTTGTCCATAGGCAGGATCACGGCGGGGTACATGCCTTTCAAGTCTTGATCGTTCATCGTTTCCTCCTCAATCGTAGGTTCGTTGGGTGCGGTTCGGGCTAGCGCTCGCCCAGGCGCGGATCCAGCGCATCACGCAGGCCGTCACCCAGGAAGTTAATGCTGACCACGGTAAGGGAAATGAGGGCTCCGGGGTATATCGCCAGGCCGGGATAGGCGCGCAGATACCGCTGGGCGTCGAGCAGCATGTTGCCCCAGGACGGGGTTGGGGGCTGGATGCCGTAGCCGAGGTAAGAGAGCGCGGCTTCTAACAGGATGCCGTTGGCGACGAGCAGCGTCGCGGAGACGATCACCGGGTTCATAATGTTTGGCACGATATGCCGCCAGATAATGCGCCAGGGCGACGCGCCGGCACAATGTGCCGCCTCGACAAATTCGCGCTCGCGTAGGCTGAGTACTTCGGCGCGCACGACGCGGGCCACGCCCATCCAGGAGAGAAAGCCGATGACCAACACGATGATCCCCAGCGTCATGTCCAGGAAGGAGCCGAGAACCAGGGCCAGCGGAAAGATGGGGATCGACAGCATAATGTTGATGAAGGACGAGATAGGCAGATCGACCCAGGCGCCAAAAAAGCCGGACAGCAGGCCCAGAATCAGCCCAATGACGACGGTGATAATCATCGAGACGAGGCCAACTGTCAGGCTAACCCGTGCGGCGAAGATCAGGCGGCTGAGCACGTCGCGGCCTACGTCGTCGGTGCCCAGCCAGTGTTGTGGGCTGGGTGGGGCGAGGACGTCCAGACTGGTCTTTAGAGGGTCGTAGGGCGCCAGTGAGTCGGCAAAGATAGCCACCAGGCCGAGGGAGATGAGGACAAGCCCGCCAAAAACGGCCAGGGGATATTTTCGCAGGCTGCCCAGGCGGCGCAAAGGTAAGTGGCGCGCATCGGGATCGCCTATCATCTCGGGAGCGGCGCCGAGGTAGGCTGGCGAAATCTGCTCTTTTCCTGCTGCCATTGCCCTACTCCAGTTTAATGCGCGGGTCGATCCAGCCGTAGGTCAGGTCGGCAGCCAGGTTGCCGGCAACGGTCAGCAAGGCCATGATCATGAAGGCTGCCATCAACACTGGATAATCGCGGGACGTCAACGATTCGGCTAGCAGCCGTCCGACTCCGGGCCAGGCAAATACAACCTCGGTAATCATCGCGCCGCCCACCAGGTTGCCGCCCTGAAGCCCAATTAACGTCACCAGTGGCAGCAGGGCGTTGCGCAGGGCGTGGCGGAAGATCACGATGCGCTCGGCTAACCCCTTGGCACGCGCCGTGCGGACGTAGTCCTGCGTCATCACGTCCAGCATCGAGCTGCGTACGTAGCGGCTCCAGCCGGCGATATAGAGCGTCGCCAGCACCGAGGCCGGCCCGATGAGGTGGATGAAGCGGTCGTAGAGGTTAAAGTCCATGCCGATGGTCGAGTTGCCGCCCGACGGTAGCAGGCGCAGGCGCACGGAGAAGATTAGAAGCAGCATGATGCCCAGCCAGAAGGTAGGGATGCTGATGCCGAGCATGGCCAGGACGCTGGAGAGGTGCTTTACCCACGCGCGTTTGCTGATGGCGGAGAGGACACCGAAGGGCACGGCCACGATCAGGGCGAGGAGCAGAGCGGCGGTCATCAGCTGGAGCGAGTTGAAGATGCGGCTGCTAAGAACCTGGGTGACGGGCTGCTGGTAGCGAAAGGAAATGCCCCATTCGCCGGACGCCACGCCGCGCAGCCACTTGACGTACTGCACGGGCGCGGGCTGGTCAACGCCAAGCAGCCGTTCGATACGCGCCATGTCTTCCGGGCCCGCATCCGGGCCGGCGTATAGAGCGGCGGCGCTGCCCGGCGCTAGCTGCACCAATCCGAAGAGGATGAGCGAGACGACGAGCAGGGTCGGCAGCGCAAAGAGCAGGCGGCGGACAAGAAAGTTCATAGAGCCATCCGAGAGCAGGGCAGAGCCCAGCCGGCGCCTGCCCTGCTCTCGCTCAAACTAACGGTCATTTACTCCTGTACGGACCACTCCTCAGCGTTCCACATTTCGATAAAGCCAGGAGCGGGTTTGTATCCTTGCACGCGCTGGTTGATTGGGGTGTGATCGGTGCGCCAGCCAATGAAAACATAGGCCGGATTCTGGCCAATCATCTCTAGAGCCTGGGCATACAAATCGGCCCGTTCCGTCTGGTTGACGGTCGCCTGGGCCGCCAGCAGAATCTCGTCCAATTCAGGGTTGCAGTAGAGACCCCAGTTTGTGGTCGGTTGCTTGTCTGGGCAGAGATAGTGCTGCGCCAGGTCGGCCGGGTCAGCCAGACGGCCGGAGTAAGAGTAACCCATATCGTAGTTGCCGCTGGGGAGCGCGTCGCCCCACATCGTGGCCACGTCTACATTCTGGATGTTGACCTGGACGCCAATCTCGCTCCACTGGTCCTGGATGAAGCTGAGAATCTGCACCCGTTCCGGCTCGCCGGCGATGTTGAGGATGTCGAAGCTTAGCGTCTCGCCGTCCTTTTCGCGGACGCCGTCGCCGTTCTCGTCAACCCAGCCGGCTTCGTCCAGCAACTGGCGGGCCCGGTCGGGATCGTAAGCGTAGGCTTCCACCGCTTCTTCCGAGTAGGCCCAGGAGGAGGGCGGGATCAGGTTGTAGGCAGGCTCGACGAGGCCGCGAAGCAGCGTCTGGGTGAGGCCATTCCGGTCAAAGCCGTAGTTGAGGGCCAGGCGCACAGCGGGATCGCTCAATGCAGGATTCTCGTTGTTGACCCAGATGAGCCAGGGTGAGGTGGCAGCCGTACTGACCAGCTCTACGTTGGGTATTTGCTCGATGATCTCAACCTGATCGTTAAGCATGCGGAAACGCATATCGACCTCGCCCGTTTCCAGCTGGTTGGTCAGGGTGTTGGCGTCGGTGATGATCTTGAGCACGATCTGATCCAGCTTCGGCAGCCCTTCTACGAAGTAGTCCGGGTTGCGCTCGACAAGGATGTAGTTGCCCGGCTGCCATTCGACAAATCGGAACGGCCCGAGGCCAGGATTATTGGTGCGGAACCACTCGTGTGTGGACAGCTCGGCCGGCGGCACCTCGCCGAGTACGTGCTCGGGCAAAATAGTGACAATGGCCAGGCGGTCGAGGAAGGCTGCGTCCACTGTCTCGAAGTTAAAGATGACCGTATGGTCGTCGGGCGTCTCGACGCTGGTAATTTGGTTCCAGCCGACCCGCCCGCGCACAGGCATGTCGGGGTGGGTGATGGTTTCGTAAGTGAACCGGACGTCGGCCGAGGTGAAGGGCGTGCCATCGTGCCAGGTCACGTCGTCACGCAGGTGGAAGGTATAGACCAGGCCATCTTCCGAGATGCCGCCGTTTTCCAGCGTGGGCACCTCGGTTACCAGGGCCGGCACGTATTCGATCTGATCGTTGATCATGATCAGGGGCCGGTTCAGGATATTGGCCAGCTCCTGGGACACCGTCAGGCCGGTAATCGGTCCCCAGAGCAGGTTAGGCTCCTGATGAAGGCCGACAGTGACAGTGCCGCCGTTCGTCTCCGCTGCCGGCTCTTCCTCCACTTCTGAATCGGCCGGGGTCTCTGCTTCCGTGTTTGTGGCGCCGGCATCGGTGTCAGCTGTGTTCTCCTCGCCGGCATTGGGCACGGGCTGCTGACCGCAGGCCGTAGCGACGAGGGCAACCAGCATCAAGAGGGTTAACCAGTAAAGAAACCGTTTCGACTTGCTCATGGAATCTTTCCTCTTCTACTTGTGGACAATCTCCGGGGCAATCGTGCCTGCCGCGATGGATGTCTCAACCCTTCGTTATGTCACCTCCTTTTCACGTTGCCGGCCCCTCGCTTGCGGCAACGGCACTTTTCAGTTCATCCAGTTGGGCGAACGTCCTCTCGATATAGGCCAGGGTAGCTTCCACGGCGGCAGCCAGCGCCTGCTCTCCTTTCTCTGCGGAGGCCTGGCTGGGCCGCCCCCAGACGCCGTCAGGAGCCAGGTTGCGAAAGGCCGTGAAGTTGAGGTAGGTAAGGCCTCCGCTCGGGACGTGATCGGGTCCCGGCTCGCCGACCAGCTCCGGCGCCAGATGCATGAGAATGGAGGTTTCCACCGCTCCCGCCTGCACTTCCTCCCGCGCCGAAGGGAAGATTTCAGCCAGGGCAGCGCGCGCCGCGGCGAACGGCTGGACCCAGATGGCGGTGAACCCTGGCAGTTCGTAGTTCAGCTGGCGCACGGCCGTCTTAACGATGAAGTTGCCGGCGGGCACCGTGGTGGTCGTCATCGCCGAGCCATGGTTGTTGAGCACCGCCACCCGGTAGATGCCGTGCTGGTGGAGGCTGTGAACGATATCGTCCACAACGGCCCAAAGCGTTTCGAAGCCCAGGTAGACCGCGCCGGACTCGCCGGCCATATGACCCGAAGTGCCGAGGGGCCATGTGGGCATGAGGAAGGTGTGGGCCTGCATTCGCTCCGCAACTCTCCTGGCGATGGCGTCCATGATCAGCAGATCGGCGCCAACCGGCAGATGGGAGCCATGCGGCTCAAAAGCTGCCAGAGGCAGGATGGCTACTTCAGGCGGGTTGTCCTTGAAATCCCACGACGTGTTCTGCCAGTTAAGCATTAGCTATCCTCCTCTTCCTGGGCGGCCAATAATCGTGGACCAGCGATTACCCATCCTCGTCTTCTCCTTACGATGGCGCTAACGGAGGTCCGGTGGAGTCGCGGATCTGTAGGCAGTAGGGCAGGCAGAGCAGTTCGGGGGGCTCTTTGCCGGCGAGTTGGTCCAGCAGGTGTCGCATCCCTTCCACCCCGAGACGGTGCATGGGAACGGAAATGGTTGTGAGTGTGGGGAAGACGTAACGCGCTTGCTCGATGTCGTCGAAGCCGGCTACGCTCACATCTTCGGGAATGCGGATGCCTGCCTGGCGCAGTACGGCCATAGCCCCGATGGCAGTCTGGTCGTTAGCGGCGAAGAGGGCAGTGGGGCGATCCGCAGTCGCCAGGTAGCGGCGCGCGGCCTGGACACCACTTTCAAAGGTAAAGGCGCCCGGCCAGACGAGCTCTGGATCAAAAGGCACTCCTGCCGCGGCGAGCGCCTGGCGATACCCCTGGAGCCGGTCGGCCGTCGTGGTCAGCTCTTCCGGCCCGCCAATCAGGGCGATACGCCTGTGGCCCAGGGCCAGCAGATGTTCGGTCATCTCTCGGGCAGCGGCTACGTTGTCAACGCGGACCTCGGCGGCGACGACTGTATGAGGGTTGAGCGCCACCAGAGCCACATCGTCCTGACGAAGCTCGTCAAGAACAGTGGAGAGGGAGTTGCAGTCGTGCCGGCTACCGCCGGCAAAAATGATGCCGTCCACCTGGTAGTCGTGCAGCAGGCGCAGGTGTGTCTGCTCCACAAGCGGGTCGCGATCGGTGTTGCAGATGATGACCAGATAGCCGTGGGCCCGCGCTTCGGTTTCGATACCGCGGACAATGGTGCTGAAATAGGGATCGCTGGAGTCGCCGACGATGACGCCCACGATCTGTGTGCGCCGGGTGATCATGGCCCGCGCTAGGGCATTGGGGCGGTAGTCGAGCTCTCTGGCAGCCTGTAGGACCCGCTGGCGGACGGCCTCGCTGACCGGGTGGCTGCTGTTGTTCAACACCCGTGATACCGTCGTCGGCGAGACCTGCGCCCGGCGGGCCAGGTCCATAATTGAGGCCATCTGCCCTCCCTCCGAATACGGCACACAGCTCCCAGATAGCCATGGAAATCGTTTTCCACAAGCATGGTAATCGATTTTATTGCTTGCTGTCAAGAAGCGGAGGTACAAAATCACAGAGACGGCCGCGATTCTCGTCTGATATAACCGGGTGACATTCTGCTGCGCAGGTGTTACCCTTCTTGAAAACAAGGAGGTTCTTCATGTCCATGCAGGCAATTCGCATCCATGAATTCGGCGGGCCAGAGGTCTTGCGGCTGGAGGAGATACCGGTTCCCGAGCCGGGAGCCGGGCAGGCGTTGGTGAGGCTGGAGGCGATTGGCCTCAACTTCATCGACGTCTACAACCGGATGGGCGCCTATCCCAGCGAGCTGCCTCTCACGTTGGGGCGTGAGGGGGCGGGTGTGGTCGAGGCCGTGGGCGCGAATGTGACCGAAGTAAAGGCCGGCGACCGCGTGGCCTTTGCCATGACGCCCAGCAGTTATGCCGAATATGCCGTCGTCGAGGCGGCAAAGCTGGCGCCCGTGCCCGAAGGCGTCTCCAGCGAGCAGGCCGCCGGCGTGATGCTGCAGGGGATGACCGCCCATTACCTGACCC
>JAAYYY010000058.1 GCA_012515125.1 Chloroflexota bacterium | reverse complement strand
TGGGCTTGCGCAGCGGCGCCTACGGCGGGCTCGTCGCCGGCATCCTGCTTGGCCTGCTTGCCGCGAGCCTGATCCTCTTCACCGACCTGGAGTTCCCCGGCCTCGTCATCTTCAACATTTTCTGGCTCGCTGGCATTTACGGCTTCGTGCTCGGCCTCCTCGCCGGCGCGCTGGGGGGCATGATTGCCGGCGCCATCATGGGCGCGACCCGGGTGCCCCGCCGGCTGACTCTCGCAGGGGCCGTCGCCGGGGCAGCCGGCGGCTTCCTCCTGATGTCGCTCTTTTTCATCCTCTACGCGTGGCTGAACAGCGGCAGTATGGCGCCCGGTGTGCTGCTCGATCTGCTGCCCGCAGCGCTGCTCGGTGCGCTAGGAGGCGCGCTGGCGGGAGGGGTCGGCGGGCGGCGCTTTGCCCGCTATTACGCGCTGCGACCCACCCTATCTGCCTACAAGAGCGAAGAGCGCTGGACAAAGGAGCAGTAGCCGGTCTGTCTGGGCGCCCGCCCAGCTAGCCGGCGATCTGATCCAGGGCTGCCTTCATCATATTGAAGTGCGGGAAGATACGCGAGCGCAGCGCCGCAAGTTGATCCTCGGCGCTGCTTAACAGATTGCCCAACGGGAAGCGATGGGCCGACAGGTTGATGAAGATATCCAGCCGGCCGAAGCGCTGCAGAATCTGCATGATCACATCCTGGGCAAAGTGCTCGTCTACGTCAGCCTCGCTCTCGTCGCCCGCAACCAGCAGGCATTGTTGAGCGCGCTGCTCGACCTCTTCCTTGATCTGCGCAGCCCGGGCATGGTCCTGGTTGAGATAAACCAGAGCCACGTGAATGCCTCTCTCGGCGAAAGCGACGGCAAGAGATTGCCCGCGCTCGCTGGCGCCGCCGATGATCAGCGCGACTTTCCCGTGGAGGTCAACCTTTTTCTTCTCTTCCCTCTGCAGCGGAATAATCGAGATCTCCCGCGCCGACCCGTTCGTACCGAACTGAAACGACTCTGGATCATGGGGTATATACTGTGCTGTCATACAAAAAATCTCTCCTTCGTGGGAAAGAATCCCGCCCTGGGGCCCAGGCACGTTACCCAGAGCTAGCAGGCCTTGAAGCGACCGTACACCGCTAAGACTACTTGAGCCTGTCACACGTGACAATGTATCAGGGTATAAGATCAGGGTACATTTCAGTTATGTTTCACCACCGGCGCTTCCTAGACAAGGTCTGACTTCTTCCCTATAATCAGGATACGTTTCGGTTTCCAGTTTGAGTGGATCGCAACGAGGGAGCGCTAAAGGTACGGGTCATGATCCGAGTTCTGGTCGTCCACCAAACGCGCCTCATCAGCAGCATTATCGCCAGCGTCCTCGACGAAGAGGAAGATATTCAGGTTCTGGGCCACGCGACGGATGTTGACGAAGCGCTGCGCTTCATCGAGGAGCTGCCCTGCGAGATTGTCCTCGTCGCCGCGACGCTCCCCGACAATGGCGCGCTCAGGATCACCGAGGCCATCGCCCAGAAAGGGGAGTCTACCAAGGTTCTGGTTATCGGGCTGCCCAGGTCGAAGAATGCGATCCTGCAGTACGTCGCCGCCGGGGCCGCCGGCTACGTATTACAGGAAGTCTCCACCGAGCGACTGCTCGACCATATCCGCGCCGCCTACGTGGGCAAGGCGATCGTCTCCCCCGACATTGCCGCGGCGATGATGAGCCACATCAGCGAGCTGGCCCAGCTTTCCACGCAGACTGACATCGACCCCACAGCCTACGCCGAACTCACCCCGCGCGAGCGAGAAGTCCTGGAGCTGATTGGCGAGGATTGCAGCAACCAGGAAATTGCCGAACGGCTCTTTATCGAGGTCGGCACGGTCAAGAACCACGTGCACAATATCCTCAAGAAGCTCGACGTGGGCAGCCGCCACGAGGCTGCGGCATTCCTGCCTTACGTTAAGAAAACATCCTCCGGCAGCTGAACACCCGGCCTTATCGGGTCACCACATCTCTATTACGTCAAATTAACGCTGTACTCGTACGCTTATAGTAACGGGTATAGCGCTTTTGCATTGAGGAGATAGCTTCATGGACATAGACAACTCACCGCGACTCCTGACCGTTCGTGGTATCGACATCAAGATACATATCACCTTCCCCCTGATCCTGATCTGGGCCGCCCTGCAGTTCGGCCTGCTCGGTGGGGCCGGTTGGGAAGGTGCGCTCTTTGGCGTCATCGTCATCATCTTGTTGTTCGTGATCGTGACGCTGCACGAGCTGGGTCACAGCGTCGCGGCGCAGCACTATGGCGTTCCGGTCAGGCAAATCGTTCTGCTGCCCATTGGGGGCGTTGCCCAGCTCGACCATATCCCGGAGACGCCCTGGCAGGAGTTCGTCATTGCCATCGCCGGCCCGGCAGTGAACTTTCTGCTTGCTATCCTGCTGGGTGTGCTCTCCCTGCTGCCCGGCTTCGACTTCGTCGGCATCGACGAGCTGACTCTCCGCGGCGGCATTACGCTCCCCCTGATCTATTCCTACATCTTCGCCTACAACATCTTCCTCGGCGTCTTCAACCTGATCCCTGCTTTCCCGATGGACGGTGGTCGCGTCCTGCGCGCGCTGCTGGCCATGCGTATGGACCACCTGACCGCGACCCAATGGGCAGTTCGCGTGGGCCAGGCGCTCGCCTGGGTCTTTGGTCTCTATGGCTTCCTCAGCGGCAACTTCTTCCTCATCCTGATCGCCTTCTTCATCTACATGGGTGCCGGCGCAGAAGGCAACCTCGTGCGCCTGCGCTCCTACCTGCGCGACATCACCGTCGAACAGGCCTACTCGCGGCAGGTCAACGCGCTGCGCCCTTCCGATACGCTGCATCACGCGGTGACGCTGACGCTGCGCACCCTGCAGTCCACCTTCCCCGTGTTGCAGATGGGCCGGCTGGTCGGCGTGCTGCCGTACCACGTTCTCGTTCAGGCGCTGGACGACAAAGGGCCTTCTACCTCCGTGGCCGAGGTGATGGTCAAGGATGTAGAGCCGGCCCGGCCCAACGAAGAGCTATTCGATGTCCAGCAGCGAATGAGGGAGAGCCAGCTCGACAGCCTGCCGGTGATGGATGGCGACGAATTCCTGGGCATCATCACCAGCCGGGACATCGGCGAGATTTACCGGCTGATGGCTATCGATCCGAGCCTCGTTCCTAGGCAAGTCTGGCGCCGGAAAGAAGAAGCGCCTTACGCTGCAGAGAGCGCCGGCTGAGCCGGTTTTTGACAGCTCAGCCGGTTGCGTCGTGGCGGCTTACTGGCTATCCTAGCCGCCATGAACCTGTTCCATTACGTCTATGACAAGCTCTTTCCCGTCCTTCGTTTTACCTACGAGCGAATCCAGCGCCATCGCTGGTTCGATAAGATTACGGACGGTCTCTGGCTGGGCGGCGCCCCCCTCTACCCGCGTGATTACGACTATCTGCTGAAAGCGGGCATTGACGCCGTCGTCAATATCCGCGCCGAGCGCCACGACGACGTCGATTTTTACGAGCGCCACGGCATCAACTATCTCCAGCTCAAAGTGTATGACATCCTGGTACCGCCACCGGAAATCCTCGACGAAGGGGTGGCTTTCATTCACCAGCAGCTCCAAGCGGGAAGGACCGTGCTGGTCCACTGCGCCAAAGGGCGCGGCCGGTCGAACACCCTTCTCGCCGCCTACCTGATGCGCCACCGCGGGATGAGCTTTGATGAGGCCCGAGATCTGCTCAAGGAAAAACGGCCGCTCTCCAACCTGCAGGAGCGTCATAGGCGGGTGCTGGAGCCTTGGCTGCAGCGAGCAGAGTCCGGCGAGTTAGCCGCACCGCCGGAGGTAGAGGTCGCCTCCTCCTGAGCGTCGCGCTCTCCCGGTTAATTGAACCATCTGACCAGTTTAGAGAGTGTGCGCTATGGCAAGTAGCAACGTAACGCCACTGCGCCAGCAGTATCTGGACATCAAAAACCAGCATCCGGGGACCATCGTCTTCTTTCGTCTGGGTGATTTTTACGAGACGTTTGACGAGGACGCGCACACGGCCGCGCGCGAGCTGGATCTGGTGCTCACCAGCCGGCCGGTCGCCAAGAACCAGCGCGTGCCCATGGCCGGCGTGCCCCACCATGCCGCGGAAGGTTATATCGCCCGCCTCATCGCCAAGGGCTACAAGGTGGCCCTGTGCGAGCAGGTCGGCAGCGAGACGATCAACGGG
>JAAYYY010000057.1 GCA_012515125.1 Chloroflexota bacterium | reverse complement strand
TGCGGGACGCGGAAGAGGCGATGGCGGCGCTGGCCGAGGGCGAGCTGAATGCCGAATGGGTGACGACGACAATCAGCCGCTACTCGGGCGATCTGGAAGAGGCGCAGACGCGCATCGCCGAGCTGGAAATTCAGCTGGCCCAGCGCCAGCCAGAACAGGCGCGGGCGCTGATGACGGCCCTGGCCCAGGAGCTGCGCACGCCGCTGACCTCCATCGGCGGTTATACCGACCTTCTGCTCAGCGAGACACATGGCATCCTCGTCGCCCGCCAGCGCGATTTTCTGGAGCGGGTGCGGGCCAACGTCGAGCGCATCAGCCTTCTGCTGGAACAGATCGTGCAGGTTGCCGCGGCGCCGGCGGGCCGGCGCTATCTGAGCGGCGTGGAACAGGTCCACCTGCACGACCTTGTAGACGTGGCCGTGAACACGGTGATGATGCAGATGCGCCGTAAATCGCTGCGGCTCTATCTCGACATCCCCAACGACCTGCCGGCTTTCCCGGCAAACCGGGACGCCTTCGGGCAGGCGCTGATCCACCTGCTGAGCAACGCCTCGCAGGCGTCGCTGAACGACGGCATGATAACGGTGCGGGCGCACGTCGAAGCGCTGCAGCAGCCGGGCCAAAACGGCGACGGCACAGAGGAATTCCTCTATCTCTCTGTGCAGGATAGCGGCGAGGGGATCCCGCCCGAGCAAATTGGTCACGTTTTTGACGTGCATCACCGGACCGAAAATCTACTCATCCCGGGGCTGGGCGACACAGGGGCGGGGCTGCAGGTCGCCCACACCCTCGTGGACGCGCACGGCGGGCGCATGTGGGTCGAGAGCCAGCAGGGCGTAGGCAGCATCTTCACCGTGGTGATGCCGCTGGCCGAAGAAAGCGCCGTCTCCGAAGATGAGCATTCCGGGCCACAGGCAGGAGGGTAGGTGGATTCGACAGCGCCTTCGATGCGCTCCGGCCTGATCCTGTCGCTGGGCGTCGTGCTGACGGTTTTTCTGGCGTTGATGCTGGCCCTGAGCGATAACCTGCAGGTGCGCATCCCGCCGCCGCCCACGCCGACGGCCGAGGTGATCGCCGCGGCGCCTCCCATAGACACGCCCACGCCCACAGCGCCGCCGCCTACCCGACCCCTGCCCACGACTACCCCCACCTCGACGCCCTCGGCGACGCCTACGAGCAGCCCGACCGCGACCGCAACAGCTCAGGAGATAGTGCAGAAATGCGGCGAGCCGCCGCCAGGTTGGATCGCCTATACGGTGCGGCGCGGCGACACGCTGTCTCGCCTGGCCCGCAGCACGGGCATCTCGATTGCCGGGATCGAAGCGGCCAACTGCCTGGAGGACAGCCGCCTGATCGCCGGCATGATTCTCTTCCTGCCGACCGCGCCGCCGCCCCCGCCTTCGCCGCCGCCTGTTTGCGCAGGGCCGCCTCCCTCCTGGCAGCTCTACGTGGTCGTCCGGGGCGATACCCTCTTTTCGCTGGCGCGCAGCCGCTCTTCCAGCGTTTCTAGCGTGATGTCGGCCAACTGCCTGAGCAGCACGCGGATCGAGGCCGGGCAGATCCTCTATCTGCCGCCGCTGCCGGCTACCGCCACCGTGCCGCCCTCGCCGGAGCCGACGCAGCCACCTCCTCCTCCACCACCGCCACCCACGGCAACGGCGCCTCCTCCGCCGACGAATACAGCCGTCCCGCCGACGAATACGCCGGTCCCGCCCACGGCAACGGCGCCTCCTCCTCCGCCGCCGACGGATACAGCCGTCCCACCCACCGATACACCCGTCCCGCCGACCGACACGCCTGTTCCGCCGACGGATACTCCTGTACCACCTACGGATACGCCCATTCCGCCCACCGACACGCCGGAGC
>JAAYYY010000495.1 GCA_012515125.1 Chloroflexota bacterium | reverse complement strand
TTAGCCTACCTTAATCCCCCCTAAACCCTGATTTGTCGCTGCGCCCGCCTATGCTACGATGCACGGCGTTATCAACCTGTCCGCAAGGAGAACGCCGATGAAACCCCGTTTGACTTTACTCCTCTTGCTCTTGTTGCTCCTCGCCGTTGCCTGCGGCCCCTCGGGCGGCAGCGGCGACCCTACCGCCGAACTCGCCCCGGACGAGGCTACCGCGACCGCGCCCGTCGCCGCCCCGCCCACCGCCGACGAGACCATCGAAGCCTATCCGGCGCCGACCCAGCTACCCACGCCGACCGCCTTCCCGGACGACTACCCCATGCCGCCGACCCCGACGCCCGCCCCCACCTTCGACCCGTACCCCGGCCCCGACGACGACGACGGAACCGTCGTGCCTGAGTCTCCGGGCGGTGAAGCCACCGCTGCCGCGCCCACCGGCGGCCTGCCCCCCGGCCTCGTCTACGAAGCCGACGACGCCACCTGGCTCGTCCGGGCCGACGGCGCGCCCACCGGTCTGGCGCCGCGCACCGGCCTCGAGGTCAGCCCCGACGGCAGCCGCGCCGCCTACCTGGAAGGCGACGATATCTTCATCCTCAACCTGGAGACCGACGAGGCGACCAACATCACCGGAGACAGCGACCGCCCCCATACGGTCGTTACCTGGTGGCCCGCCCGCCCGGATACCCTGCTCGCCCTCTCCCGGGACCCCGGCGACATCGGCCCCAACCTCGGCCGGCTGACCCTGCTCGCGGCCGACGGCGCCACCTACGAGGTGCTCGGCGAGACCGCCAGCAACGCCATGCCCGCCGGCTCCCACGACGGCACGCGCATCGCCTACGACGAGGGCGGGCAGCCCTTCATCTACGACGTGGACGCCGGCGCGCGCGAGCCGTTTGACCCCGCCGCCTTCACCCTGCCCGAAGGCGTCACCGTCACCCGCGCCGCCAGCCCTGCCTGGTCGCCCGACGACAGCGCGATCGCCTGGATGATGGGCATCGAGCGCGAAGGCGAGCCCGAAGGCGAAGAAATCGCCCTCGGCATCTTCGACCTGCAAGCCGGCACCGCGCAGATCATCCACCCCTACGTCACCCTGGGCCGGGGCGGCTGGCTCATCGCCCCCACCTGGAGCCCCGACGGCGCCTGGGTCGTCTTCCCCGTAGAGACCGGCGACGCCGACCGGGGGATGTGGGTCACCGCAGCCGACGGCAGCAGCGAGCAGCTACTGGGCGGCGACACCTTCTCGCCCGTCTTCTGGCTCCCCGACAGCAGCGCCGTCCTCGTCAGCATCCCGCAGCAGGCGACGATGGACCTGGCCCAGTACACCGCCCCCGCCTGGGAAGAAACGCTGCTGGGCCTGACGCACACGCGGCTGCCGGGCTGGGTAGAGCAATAAGCAGTAAGCTATAAGCCATAAGCCGTTAGCTGGCGCTAACGGCTTATGGCTATCTTCTGCTTATTGCTGCTTAAAGCTTACGGCTTAAAGCTTACAGCTACCACCTGCGCCGTGCTCACGTCCGGCGCCCTGACCACCGTCGTCTGCAGGCCGCCCGCGTAGAGGCACAACACGCCCTGGTCGGGCCAGCAGGCGCCGTCGGGCGTATCGATGCGGCCCGCGCCGCCCGTCAGCCGCTCCGCATAGCGCGTGAAGGCGCTGGCAAACTGCGACGCATCCGCCCCGCTGTCCCACAGAATCCGCAGCACCATCACCTGCGCCTGCGCCTCCTCGTTCCAGTAGACGGCAAACGCATCGCCGCCCCAACCCGTCGCCGCCGCGTCCACGTCTTCCTCGTCAAGCTGCTGGCCCAGATATTCGCGCAGCAGGAACTCGCCGAAGACATCCGTCTCCAGCAGCTCGTAGCCCGCCCCCAGCGTATCCGTCAGCGGCGCCAGGCTGACGATGTCCGGCTGGTCCCCCGCCAGATAGCGGTCCACGTGCAAAATCTGCTCCGTCGAGCGCGGCGGATTGCCCCAGGCCGCATTCAGCCCGTTCCAGCCCGCCCGGCTGTGCAGCGCCCGCACAAACTCCACGCCCTGCTCATAGGGAAAGATAAAGCTCGTGGAGAGAATGCGCGGGAACTCGATCCCGCCGCTCGGCCGCCGCCGCGAGGTCAGGTTGAAAATCTCCACAAGCTGGTCGTCGGTCAGATAGCCCTGGTCGATGTACTGCTCCTGCAGCAGCTCCGCCTCGCCCTCGGCCAGCGCCCGGATAGCCATATTGCCGTCGTAGCTCAGCGTCGTATCGGTAATCAGCGCCAGGTCGAAATGCTGGTCCTGCAGCGCGTGCATAAACTCGTGCGCGTAGACCCACTCCTCCAGCGCGTTCATCTGCTCGGCGTCGCTGATGACGACAAACTCCTTCGTCGCCGGGTCGTAAAAGCCCGCCAGACTCTCGCCCAGATAGCGCCGCTGCAGGTCATAGAGGTTGAAGTCGCGCCGCATAAAGTCGAACGCGCTGTAAACGAGCACGTCGCGCCGCGCCTGCTCCTCGGTGTAGACCGCCTCCGCCTGCAGCCGCTGCCGCAGCTCCGTCCGCGACAGGATGCTGGGCACGACCGGCTCCTGCGCCGCCAGCCCGCGCATCGCCGTCACGTTCCCCTCCACCTTCGCCCAGAGCGGCGCGTTCGCCGCCATCATCTCCTGGTCCACCACGCGCAGCCGCAGCGCCGCGCTGCTGATGACGTTCCCCTCGCGGTCGCCCAGCGTCGCCACGACATGATGTGTGCCCGCATAACTCGGCGTCCACGCCTGCTCCACGCGCACGCTCGACTCGTCCATCCCCCGCGCCTGCCCGATATTCTGCCCGTTTGACGTCAGCGTAATCGTGCGCACGCCGCTCGGCGCGCTCGCCTCGACCACCAGCGTCAGCGGCGCGCCCATATCGACCAGCGCGCCTTCCTCCGGCGCCGTAATCGCCACCACCGCCGGGCCCGGCGTCGGCGTGGCCGTCGGCGCCACCGTCGCCGTGGGCAGCGGCGTGGGGGACGCCACGACCGCTTCTGGCGCCAGCGTGGGCAGCGGCTGGCCGCCGCAGGCGGAGAGGATGAAGACCAGCAGGACGATGGCGCCAGCGCAGCGGATCGCTCGCTTCCCTGCATCTTTCTGAATGATCATGATCATGCTTATGACTGCTCCTCCGCTTTTGAACTTTGATTTATCTGATTACTATGATGGACTATGATTCGTCTGCTCGCCAGCGAAAAATCACAGGAAATCATGCCCATCATGAGAATTACAGTTCAGAACTGTGATTTATCTGATTACCATGATGGGCTATGATTTGGCCGGCCGCCAAACGAAGGTGTAGCGCGATTTTTACAAATCGCGCGCGGTGCGGTGGGGAGCGATTTTTCCAAATCGCTCTACAAGAAGAACTAAACCGCCTGCCCCAGCCGCACCTCTCCTTCGACCTCCGCCAGGACCTCCACCACCGCCTCGCGCAGCAGGGCGACCAGCTCCGCGAGTTGCTCCTCGGTGATAATCAGCGGCGGCCCCAGCAGGATCAGATCGCCGTTCTGCCCGTCGGCACAGCCCTGCGACCAGTAGACAATCAGCCCCTTCTCAAGCGCCCGCTGCCGGATGCGCCACGCCAGCCCCAGCGACGCCGGGAACGGCTCTTTCGTCTCCCGGTCCTGCACGAACTCCAGCGCCCAGAACAGCCCGCGCCCGCGAATGTCGCCCACATACGGGTGGTCGGCGAACGCCTGCCGCAGCTCCTGCTTCAGCACCGGCCCCAACCGCGCCGCGTTCTCCACCAGCCCTTCCTGCTGGATGATGCGCAGCACCGCCAGCGCCGCCGCCGCACCCACGGCGTGGTGGCTGAACGTCCCGCCGTGGTTAAAGTCGCCGAGCGCGTCGGCAATGTCCTGCACCTTCTCGTGTGCCGTCACAATCGCCCCGAAGGGCACGTAGCCCCCGGCGATGCCCTTGCTGGAGACGAGGATGTCCGGCTGCACCTGCCAGTGGTCGATGCCCCACCAGCGGCCGGTGCGCCCCATGCCCGTGAGCACCTCGTCGATAATCAGCAGCACCCCGTACTGGTCGCAAATCTCGCGGATGCGCGGCCAGTAGTCGGGCGGCGGCGCGGCGGCGCCCAGGCTGCTCCCGCTGATCGGCTCGGCGATGAAACCGGCCACATTTTCCGGCCCATAGGCCAGAATCGTCTCCTCCAGCCGGTCCGCCAGATTTTCGCCGCGCGGGTCGAAGCGGTAGGGGTACGGGTGGCGAATGTGCGGCATGTTCTGGAGCATGCCCATGTACGGCGTGCGCAGGCTCGTCCGCCCGCTGACGCTCATCGCGCCCAGCGTCGTGCCGTGATAGCTCAGGCTGCGGCAGATGACCATGTAGCGCCCCGCCTCGCCGCGCGCCATCTGCACCTGCCGCGCCAGCTTCAGCGCCCCCTCCACCACTTCGCTGCCGCTACTGAGGAAGAAGCTGCGCGCCCGCGGCACAGGCACCACCTCCGCCAGCGCCGCGGCATACTCCTCCACCACGGCTGCCGTGAAGGTCACCGGATGGACAAAGGCGGCGGCCTGCGCCTGCCGGGCCATCGCCTCCACGACCTCCGCCCGGCCGTGGCCCACGCTGATCGCCAGCGGCCCGCCCGAGCCGTCCAGGTAGCGCTTGCCGCTCTTGTCGTAGATGTAGACGCCATGCGCGTGGCTGATCATCGGCCGCTTGTGCTTCAGCTTGCGATAAAAAACGCTCCCGTCTGGATGCGAATACAGCTTGTCCGACACTGCCTCCTCCCATCAGCGCGCCCCGGCGCGCCCTTTTTGATGATGCCGCGAATTGTCGCACAAC